>JAFTDG010000027.1 GCA_017454325.1 Desulfovibrio sp.
CTACAAGCATATATTCACACAGGCGAGCCAGTTGATAAGGCTGGCGCATACGCCATTCAGGGACAAGGAGCCTTTCTCGTGGAACGAGTGGAAGGCTCATGGAGTACCGTGGTAGGACTACCGGTCACCGAACTGGCATGCCTGCTGTTACACTACGGACTCATAGCACCTGCTACGCACAAGCCATAGGCTTTTCGACGTCCCTTCAGGAATTCACACTTTATTTGCAGATTCTTGTCAGCTTGCCTGCAGTTGCCTATTGACGTATTTTTTAGACATTGTCTCTTATGAAAAAACACGTTCTATATTCGGGGATAGTATTCCTCGCGCTGACACCTGCATAATCAGGCACATTAAGAAGTCAAACACAAACTAACATTCAATAATTTCAGTTGAATAGGTCTATCCTATATTTATCTTGAAAAAGTCTAAACAATATTGGTACATAAGCATCTTACGCTGTCGTTAAGCTACTTCGTTCCCTTCTGTGAGGCTTTGCATGGACATTCGCTATATACACGCCGCCGATCTGCATCTGGACACACCTTTTCTAGGTCTCTCCCGCCTAGCCGCTGGTGGAGGCCGGCTGACAAAACTGCTTCAAGAGGCGACCTTCACTGCGCTGGAACGACTTTTCCGTCTCTGCGAAACAGATAAACCAGATTTTCTCGTACTGGCGGGTGATATATACAATGAAGAGCACCACAGCGTGAAGGCCCAGCTCAGGCTCTACGACGGCTGCTGCAGGTTGTCAAAAGCTGGCGTACGCGTATTTCTAGCGCATGGTAACCATGATCCTCTTTCCTCCCGCCTGACAGCAGTACAGTGGCCGGACAACGTCACCACATTCGGCCCGGAAGTGGAGCAACATATCCTTGAAAAAAACGGAGTGCCCGCAGCTATCATCCACGGTATCAGTCATGAAAGCATTCGTGAGGGCCGCAACCTGGCGAACCTATTCAGGCGCAATACCGAACAGGCATGTTTTCAACTGGGCGTGCTGCACTGTTCAGTTGAGGGCAACAGTAGTACAGACCGCTATGCCCCATGCTCGCTCAAGGATCTGCAAGAAACAGGTCTGGATGCGTGGGCCTTGGGACATGTACATGAACATGCAACCCTTTGTGCTGCCCCCTTTATTGCCTACAGCGGCAGCACCCAAGGCTTGCACATCAATGAAGCCGGACCTCACGGCTGCCTGCGCGTCACGGTTACCCCCTCCCCCAATGGCGGGTTTGAATGCAAAGAGGAATTTGTACGTCTTGGGCCGGTCCAATGGGCTAAGGTTGAAGTTGATCTTGAAGGCGTAGAGCACCTTGACGATGTGGAGCGGCGCTGTATCACTGCGCTCGAGGCCGAGGCCGACGCCACAGCACCCGGCTGCGAGGCCGTGCTGGCTCGCGTACATTTATGTGGCCACACCCCACTGGACACTGACCTTCGTAAGGCCACAGCCTGCGATGATCTGGCTGAACGGCTAACGCACTTGCAAACAGGCACACCGGGGGTCTGGGTAACAGACATCAAAGCTGCGACTGCCGCGGTCATTGATCACAAACAATACCTGGAACGCGAAGATCTTCTGGGAGAATCCCTACGCCTCGTTCATACTCTGAGGCTTGATGATGAGGCCCTGCACCGCATTGCCGACAATGCTCTACGCCCGCTCTATGAGCACGGACAGCTGCGCAAGATTCTTGAGCGCCCTGACAGAGAGCACCTGCACACTCTGCTGCAGGAGGCCGAACGCCTGTGTGCAGACATTCTGGAGGTGCGCTAATGTATATCCGCTCCTTCCACATAGACGGTTTTGGCATCTATGCCAACGTGACGGTGGAGAATCTTGTTCCTGGCCTGACCATCTTCCTGGGCGAAAACGAAGCCGGAAAATCAACCTGCATGGAATTCCTGCGCACCATGCTGACGGGCTATCCACATCCTAACAGCAAAGAAGCCAAGTCACTCCCCGCTCCGTTGCATACCAGTCAAGCGGGTGGCAGCATGCTTCTCCACACAGAGGAATGCGGTCTTCTGCGCCTGACACGACGTCCAGGCAATAACGGGGGGCTGCTCACACTCACGGACGCAGATGGCAATCCTCTGGATCAGGAAAAGCTGCATCAGGTGCTCTTTGGCGTCAGCCGTGATGTGTATCGCAAAGTTTTCGGGTTCAGCCTGACAGAGCTGGAAGATCTCAACAGCCTTACTGGTGAAGGTGTACGTAATGCCCTCTACGGCGCAAGTTTCGGCCCCGGGCTGCGTGCCCCTGGAGATGCCTTGGCCATGCTGCGCAAAAAGGCGGACGAAATTTTCAAATCCGGCGGGAGTAAACCACCTCTCAACGCAGTGCTACACGAGTTGAACGAACTGAGGCAACGCAAGGCTGAACTGGAGCAGGCCGGCGCTGGGTTCGACGCCTTGGCACAGGAGTTAGACAATCGCCGTGAAGAACTGACCCATTTGCGTACACATAGGCTGGAGTTGGAGGAGGAACGCCGGCTGCTGGAACGCCGGCTGGGGGTGTGGCAGCAGTGGAATGAATGGCGCCTTGCCAATACACGTCTGGAACGTCTTGCTCCTATGAACGCATCATTTCCAGAGGACGGTAAGGCGCGCCTGGCACAGGCCACGGAAGCGCGTGAAGGCTGTGAACGGCACTGGGCTGCTCTCAAAGAAAAATTGACACGTCTCAAAGAACGGCGGGATGCCATTCACCCTGATGTTAATTTACTCGAAGCCCTACCCGAATTGCGACGTCTGTCTGAGCGCAAGAGCGGTTTTCGCCAGGCGTTGGCCAGCCAGTCTGCTGACGAGGAGGCCTTGTGCCGTGCAGGAGAAGATGTACGGCGGGAGCTTGCACGCCTCGGCCCCAACTGGACATGTGAACGCATCCGCAGTACTGACCGTTCTCTCTTTGCCAGGGAAGACCTGGAGCGCCTAGCAAGAGAGATGGATGCAGCCACCTCTGCCCATCAGGCTGCCGTGGACACTCTCAATCTGTGCAACCACGATGTGGAAAATGCGGAACGCGAGGTAGCCTCCGTTGAGGCAGCGCTCTCCCTGTTGCCAGAACCGGTTGCTGAACTGGATGGAGACACTCGTGACGATCTGCGCCAGCTGCTGGCACGCCAAGAAGAAGCCCGTCGCCAACGGCCTGTACGTGAACATGCTGTGCAGGAAGCCAGAACCACATTTGCCCGTGCCTACAATCCCCTCCGGCTCGCCACTGCAGTCAGGGCGGACGAACATGCCGACAGCCTGCTGGATACCCTACTGGAACATCAGGAAGAAGCGCTTGAACTGGCAGGAGCCGTGCAAAAACAAATGCTTGAGGCGGATGCCGCCGCACAAGATGTGCGACAGGCAGAAGACCAGGTCACTGCAGTCAAAGTCCGCATGGATATGCTGCGCAAGGAACAACGTCTGGAGGGTCTTAACAGAAACGAATTAGACACGCAGGCTGCAGCCTTGCGCAAACTGCGTGCGCTCTCTTCCACATTAGAAACAGAACAAGAACGCCTGAAAGAATTGACAACGCGTATTGATAACGAACCCCCTATGAAGCGCATCAGGAGTCTACCGTTACTCCTGATCGGCATTCTCACGGTTCTTGTCGGGGCGGGTATGCTACTGGCAGTTTGGCAAATGGGGCCTTTTACCATCTCCCTGTCCGAGTGGTTCCAGATGCCGGGACTGCAACTGCCTGTCGATCTTTGGTCTGGCTACCTGTTACTGCTCTGTGGCGTGGGTTTTCTGGCTGGCGCCTTACCTCACAACGGTCAAGAGGCTAAGCGCCGCAAGCAGGAAATGGAACAGCTCACGAGCAGACGTGATGCCTGCGCCCTGCATGTGGCAGAACTCCATGAACAGAGTTCAAAACTATGCGTCGAGGCCAATATAGAGAGCATGGACCTCATTACTATCGAAGCCAGAGAAGCCCTGCTTGAACATGAACGCGAACAGTGCTTCCAGGAAGAACGCACCCGCAAAGACATGAATGACCTGAAGCAGGCTTTGGACGAAGCCCGTACAGAGATGGCCCGCCTGCAAGCTACCCGTTCAGAAGCGGAAAGCGTGGTACAGCAGATACGCCGTCGATGGCACGAATTCATGTTGGGACTGCATGTGAGCAACGTGCCCTCGCCAGAAGGGGCGGCAGCCTTTTTTGCCCGTGCGGAATCCGCACGTCTGGCCTATAGCGCTGTTGCCACTGCCGAAGCGGAACTGCACGCGCTGGACGAGGATATTGCAACAACGGAAGAGCACATGCGCTCTATCCCTGCAGTTTCGGAACGTCTGCACGACACGTATGATGCCGAAACCCTGAAGCAGGCTGCCAGACAGGTGCTGGAATCCTGCCGGGAAGCAGATGCCGCACGCGAACAACGCATCAAGACAGAAGCCTCACTCCAGAATGCAAAAAATGAACTACGGCGGGCCGGCACACGTCAGTGCGAAATGAACGAAGAGCTGCGACAGAGCCATGACCGGCTTGAGACATCGCAAACCCAGTGGCAAGAGGCCCTGCAAGGTCTTGGCCTTGGCGAGGGCCTTGCTCCGGAGACTGTGCGTGAGGCCTTCAAATATATGGATGCCTGCCTTGCGGCAGAAGCGGCCCTTGATCAAGCCCGCACCCGCATGTCCCAAACGCGGGCGGAATTGGCAGCCCTACGAGACCCGCTGGATGCCCTGCTCTCGCGGCTTGGACGCCAGCCCATAACGGATACCGATGGTCGACCAGACTGGCTTGTAAGCCTTGATACAGCTCTAGCCGATGCCGAAAAGGCATCTGATGATCTTGCACGTCGGAAAAGCATGGAGAACGCCTTCACAGAGGTGGAAGACGAATGGCGGGCAGCCGAGGCAGAGCTGGAATCCGCACGCACTGCCGAAGCTTCGCTGCTCTCCGTAGCAGGAGCTACCGACGCGGAAGATTTTCTTCGCCAGGCAGCTCTGCATGAAGAACGGGATAGCCTGACCCGTCGCATTCAAGATCTGGAAGATGCCTTGCGTCTTGCCGCAGGTAAGACTCCCTGGCAGGAATTTCTTGCTACTTTTGAAGGCACGGATCGAGAAACACAGGAACGACGCTGTGCAGCCATTGGTGAGGAACTTTCCGATTTACGCGACCACGAAGAAGCACTGGTCCAGCGAACGTCAGAACTGGGAGGCAGGATGGATACCCTTACCCAGTCTGATGAGCTTTCACAGTTACTGCAGCGCGAGGCGGCCCTGCTGGACAGCATAGAACGCATGGCCTTTGACTGGAGTCGTCTTGCCCTGACACATGATATTCTGGAGCATGCCAAGCATTCTTTTGAACGGGAACGTCAGCCCGAAGTCATCCGCCAGGCATCACGCATCTTCGCCAGCATCACGGGTCGCCGCTGGCAAGGCATCAACGCCAAACTGGAAGATTCCAGCCTGGCCATCCTGCCTGCACAAGGAGAACCAGTCAAGCCTGAAAACCTTAGCCGCGGTACGCGTGAGCAGGCATATCTGGCTTTGAGGCTGGCCTATATTGCTGACCATGCCTCTCACGCCAGCCCCTTACCCATCATCATGGATGAAGTCCTGGTAAACTTTGATCCGCAACGGGCAGAACGTACGGCCCGAGCCTTTGTGGAACTGACGGGCAGTGGAAAGGATGAGGCGCACCAGCTTTTCTACTTCACCTGCCAGCCGCATATCGTGGATCTACTGCGCAAGGCCGAACCCCACGCGGCCCTATTCATTGTGGAAAACGGCACTATTCGGGCGGCGTAGTCCCCGCACCCCTGGCGTTTCCTGAACTTTTGACCTACAGTAACGCAAGATGACAGACGAACTGCAAAAAATCCTTCTCATGCTCTCCCAGCAGGAAGTACTCTCCCTGTCTGCGCTGGCACAAACCATGCTTGTGGCGTTAGGATGCGGGCTTGTTATCTATCTCATCTACCGCCTGTTCTACCGTGGCATTGTCTACAGTGAGAACTTCGGCGTGCTCCTGATTCTCGTGAGCGGCGTTACAGCTTTCATCATAACCACCATTGGCACTAATATTGTGCTCACTTTGGGTATGGTTGGAGCTCTTTCCATTGTGCGTTTTCGAGCGCCTATCAAAGACCCGTTGGATGTGGGTTTTATCTACTGGTCTATTGCCGCTGGTCTAGCTTCGGGAGCGCGGCTCTATATAGTAGCCCTTTTCGGCACCGCTTTCATTGGCCTGGCATATATTATCATGTCCTTCGTAAGAGGCCAGAAACGCCAGTATCTGCTCATTGTAACGTACGCCCAGGCAGATGAACAGAAAGTCGCCCAACTGTTACACCCCTTGAAAAGCACGCTGAAGAATAAATCCATCACAGATGGACGCACAGAACTGACGCTGGAAGTCAAGGTATCCAAAGGGAAAACAGATTTCATGAGTGCCCTTACAACCGCCGACTGCATCAGCAATGCAACTCTTGTGGAATACACCGGCAATTACGCATAAGTGAACAGCATGGATGCACGTCTTGACGCCTTTAAGGCCTATGATATCCGCGGCAAGGTACCAGAAGCACTCAATGCGCCCATGGCCCAAGCCCTTGGTCAGAGCGTGGTGGAGCTTCTGCCCGCACGCCGTGTAATCGTTGGGTATGACGTTCGTCTTTCAGGCCCCATGCTGCGTGATGCCCTTATTGCTGGTCTCACCACAGCAGGAGCTTGCGTCACAGATATCGGCATGTGCGGTACAGAAGAAGTCTATTATGCCGCAGCCACCCAGCCCTTTGATGCCGGTATTATGATCACCGGAAGTCACAATCCCGCAGACGAAAATGGCTTCAAAATTGTACGCAGCGGAGCTGTTCCCGTGAGTGGGGCATCCGGTCTCATGGCTCTACGCGACCATGTAGCCCAGCTGCTTAAAAACACAAGTGTTTCCACTCCACAATCCCGCCCCAGAGCCATTACGCACGGCTCTTTCCGACCGTCCTATGTGCGCTGGCTTCTGGATTACAGCGGCTTTGGCAACAATAGCATCAAAACGCCACCCCTCAAAATTGTGGCCGATGCGGGCAACGGTTGCGCCGGCCTTGTGCTGCGAGAACTTGCCGAAGTTCTCCCCCTGGATATCGTACTCTTGCATACAGAACCAGATGGCACCTTCCCCAACGGCGTGCCCAATCCGCTCCTGCCAGAACGGCGGGCAACAACGGCAGCAGCTGTACGGGAAGCCCATGCCGATTTTGGCGTGGCTTGGGATGGAGATTTTGACCGCTGTTTCCTCTATGACAGTGATGGCAATTTTATCGAGGGGTATTACTGTATTGGCCTGCTTGCCTCAGAACTGCTGGGCACTTTTGCCGGCGCTAAAATCGTGCATGATACACGCGTCTACTGGAACACACGCGATATAGTGCTGGCAAGCGGAGGCCAACCCGTCATGGGTAAAACCGGTCATGCTTTCATGAAAGAACGCATGCGTGCCGAAGATGCCCTGTACGGTGGAGAAATGAGCGCACACCACTATTTTCGCGACTTTGCTTATTGTGATTCCGGCATGTTGCCCTGGTTGCTCATTGCAGCTCTTGTACTGCGAACGGGCCGTTCTTTGGCTGATATGGTTGCCGAACGTATGGCTGCGTATCCCTGCAGCGGCGAAATCAACTACCATGTGCCGGACGCTTCCTTGCTCATGCACAAGCTGCGTGACCACTATGCCCCTAAGGCTCTACATGAAGACCACATTGATGGTTTGAACCTGGAATTGGCAGATTGGCGTTTCAACGTGCGCATGTCCAACACGGAGCCATTATTGCGGCTCAATGTAGAGACACGGGGCAATGCAGCCCTGTTAGAAGACACTACGGCCGCATTGTGCCACCTGCTGGAGCAAAATGGAGCTACACCCGCATAACCATGTCTAAAAAAAACATGGGGAACAAAATGACTATGACCAATATCACCCCAGTCATCTTATGCGGTGGCAGTGGCACACGGCTATGGCCCCTCTCACGTGAGAGCTATCCCAAGCAGTTTGTAGATTTGGGTGACGGCAGAACATTGTTTGGTGACACGCTCAAGAGAGCGCTCCACATACCACAACGCACGAACCCCATTATCATCTGCAATGAAGCTCACCGTTTTTATGCAGCAACAGAACTCTATGCCTGTGGCACACAGGGCCAGCTTATTTTAGAACCAAAGGGCCGTAACACAGCTCCAGCCCTTGCCATGGCCGCTCTTGCCATCCAGGAAAGCAACCCAGACGGGCTTATGCTGGCCCTGCCGTCTGACCATGCCATTGGCGACATGTCCGCCTTTCTCCAAGGCATCGAACGCGCGAGACTCTGTGCTACACAGGAATATATTGTCACCTTTGGCATTCTGCCAGAACGTCCTGAAACCGGTTTTGGCTACATTCAACAAGGGCAGGCACTGGACAATGGAAGCTATCGCGTAGCCCGCTTTATAGAAAAGCCCGCTGCGCAGGCTGCGCAAGATATGTTGGCTCAGGGCGGTTTTTTCTGGAACAGCGGCATGTTTCTCATGTCTCCATCGCTCTTTCTTGCAGAATTGCATACCCATGCTCCTGCCATCCATAACGCCTGCACCAAGGCATGGGCTGAACGCAGCAAAGATGGTATCTTCACAAGACCGGGAAAAGAGGCTTTCCTGGCATGTCCTGACGACTCCATCGATTATGCAGTGATGGAACATACACAACGCGCAGCCATAACGCCGCTTACCACTGCCTGGAGTGACTTGGGTTCATGGGAAGCCTTCTATCAGGCAGGCCAACAAGATGCCCATGGCAATGTGTGCCTAGGCGACGTGATAACCGAGGATGTCGAAAACTGTTACTGTAATGCCCAGCATCGCCTGCTGGCAGCTATCGGGCTTAGAGATATGCTCCTTGTGGAAACCCAGGATGCCGTACTGGTGGCCCCCCGCCATGCAGCACAGCGTGTCAAGGGAATCGTGGAACAACTGCGCAGGGGAAAACGGCCGGAATACCGCCAGCACCCGCTTGTGTACCGACCTTGGGGAAGTTATGAAACTCTTGCCTTGGAAGCACGCTTTCAGGTCAAACGGATTATCGTCAATCCTGGGGCTGAACTCTCACTGCAAATGCACCATCACCGGGCTGAACACTGGGTGGTCGTTAGTGGCACTGCAGAAGTACTCAATGGAGAGAACACACAGCTTTTCACAGAAAACCAGTCCACCTATATTCCCATAGGTACAAAGCACCGTCTAAAGAATCCAGGCATCATTCCTCTGGTACTGATTGAAATCCAGTCCGGAGCCTACCTGGGTGAGGACGACATCGTTCGTTTTGCCGATGAATATGGACGTGACGGATAACAATGATGTTCATCGCCTTCTGTATTGTGTCTCTTTAGCCGCGCGGAGTATTCGTGCTTTTCCATAACGATTTCTGCACCACTTTTTGCAATATCTACAGACAACTTCCGCAATATTTGCGCCGCAGTTTTTGGTTCACTACTGCCCTATGTCTACTGGTAGCAGTTCTTGAACTTTTGCTGGCCCTGGCCGTTTCGCTGCTTGGCGTAGCCCTGGCAACGCCTGAAGCGATTCTGGATCTCAAGCCCATCAGCATTTTTCTTGACGTTCTTCCACAGATCAGGCCCTATGTGCAAAACCAGCGCATTCTCCTGGCCGGCCTGCTCCTGTGCATTGTGGTTGCGCTGTTCGTCAAACTTGCCCTCAGCCTGTACATGTACTGGAAACAGGGCCAGTTTGCCCAACGTATCAGCAAGCATATCACACATCTTCTCTTCAAAGGGTACCTCTATGGCTCCTACCTCTGGCATACCGGGCAGGAAACGGCTCTGCTGCAGACACACCTTGGTTGGAATGAAAATGTTTCCATTTTCATTCTCTCAGTGCTTCTTTCCATCTCCTATATAGCCATCACGCTCCTCCTGCTGGCCAGTGTACTCATTGCTGCACCGCTGATTGGCCTCTTTGTGCTGACGGTCACTGGTTTTTGCGGTTTTCTTGTCTATCGCTGGACACACCGTGAAGTACGCAATGTGAACCAGCGCCTTGCTGAAACACAGATCGGCTTCAACCATGCCACTCTTCCCGCACTGCAGGGCATACGCGAAATTATCATCTACCGGCAACAGCCCAAATTTCTTGCCCTCTGCGACGACATCATGGACGAATTCTGCCGTCTCCGTCCAAGGCAAAGCATGCTGCCCCCCATCCCTCCACTGGCACTGGAAATTGTCGGTATGGTCATGCTGCTGCTCACCATACTGTACATGATAGCACGCGATGTTTCCCTGGCCTACATGACGGGAACACTCACCCTGATGGCAGCAGTGGCCTGGCGCCTACTGCCCACCATCAACCGTTTTATCGGCAGCATGATTGATGCTCAGGCCAAATTTCCCTATGTCCAACAAGTACTGGCCCGCATTGATGAAGTACGTAACTTTGGCAGCTCTGCGTCCGTCACTACAGAACCATGCCCCCTGAACCAACGGATTCAACTGCAGGATGTCTCTTTTCGCTACCCCGAAAGCATGACAGACAAACCGGATGCCTTACGGCACATCAGCCTGACAGTACATAAAGGACAAAAAGTAGGGTTCATAGGAGTGTCTGGTTCGGGCAAAAGCACTCTGATCGGCCTGCTCACCGGCCTGCTCACCCCCACGAACGGACAAATCTGTGTGGATGACCAGCCGCTTACACCGGAACGCCGGGCAGGATGGATGCAGGGCATCGGCTATGTTCCCCAGTCCACCTTTCTCCTCAACGCCAGCATTGCACAAAATGTCGCCTTTTCCCACTGGGGAGATCCGGTAGACCAGGAACGTGTAGAAACCTGTTGCCGTATGGCAGCCATGAATTACATAAATGACCTCCCCGAAGGAATACACACCATCATCGGCGAACGCGGTATCCGCCTCTCCGGCGGCCAAGTGCAGCGCCTTTCCATCGCTCGGGCTCTCTACAACGCTCCCCACACTCTCCTTCTTGACGAAGCGACCTCCGCGCTGGATGGGGCAGCCGAACAGGAAATAATGCAGACAATCCAGCAGCTCGACAGTACCATCACTGTGCTTATTGTAGCACACCGCCTGTCAACTGTAGAGCAGTGTGATGAAATCTTCTGGTTACGGGACGGCAGCATTGCTATACATGGTACAGCGGCAACAGTTTTACCTGCCTACAAGAAGTTTCTGGATAATGGTAATACACTAGCGTAAAGGAATATTCCCTGATGTGCGGTATTTTTGGCTGGATTCCTTCGCCACGGTACGAACGACATGACATCCACGCCATAGCACGGGCACAGTGTAAAGCGCTCCATCACCGTGGCCCTGATGACCAGGGATTTATTATCTTCCCTGCAGACAGATCAATTTCACCTTTCACCGAGCAATCTGCGCCACAGCAGCTCCCCTTCCGTCTTCTTCTTGGGCAAACGCGCCTTTCCATACTTGATCTTTCGCCCGCAGGGCATCAACCCATGCGCACTGACGACGGTCGTCATACCCTCGTCTATAACGGTGAGGTCTATAACTATCTGGAATTACGCAAAGAATTGGAAGAAGAAGGGGCCCGCTTCCACTCTGCTACAGATTCTGAAGTAGTCCTGCAGGCGCTGATCCACTGGGGGGAAAGGGCGCTGCTGCGTTTCACCGGCATGTTTGCCCTTGCCCTGTATGACGCGAGAGAAGATACACTGCTTCTTGCACGGGACTGTTTTGGTATCAAGCCTCTCTACTGGGGTCAGGGCGAGTACGGATTTTGCTTTGCCTCAGAACTGCCGGCACTGCTGCAGTTTCCTGCAATGCGCCGCATCGCTGATGCCAACGCTGCATACCAATTCCTTTGTTACGGGCAATATGATTGCGGCCCACGTACCTTTGTGCAAGGGGTGAACAACCTGCCCGGCGGACATGTGCTCAAAATTAGCCTGCCTTGTACAACAGGGGATCAAAGCCCACGATGCTATTGGCGGCCCGACATTTCCCGCACAGCATCCGTCAATTTTTCGGACGCCGCTGCACATTTGCGCGAACTCTTTTTGCGTTCCGTGCGCCTGCATCTGCGTTCCGACGTCCCCCTTGGCGTGGCTCTCTCTGGCGGCATAGACTCCTCCGCCACCACCTGCGCGGTACGGCACCTGGAACCAGATGCGCCCCTCCATACCTTCAGCTTTATAGCCCGGGGCTCTGCCATATCAGAGGAGCGATGGGCCGGACTTGTAGCCCAAACAACAGGGGCCATACGCCATAGTGTGGAAGTAAGTCCGTCAGAACTGGCCCGGGATATAGATCCCATGCTCAAGGCGCTGGGGGAACCTTTTGGCTCAACGTCCATATACGCGCAATACCGCGTTTTTCAACTGGCCCGCCAATGCGGTATCACCGTGACGCTGGATGGGCAGGGGGCTGACGAACTGCTGGCGGGCTATGCCGGATACCCTGGCGAACGCATGGCCACCCTGCTCCATGCAGGGCACCTGATTGCAGCTGCCCACTTCTTTGCTGCCGCATCAGGCTGGCCAGGCCGTTCACCAAGCTATGTTTTTCAGCAAACTGTTCGTCAATGCATCCCCGCATGGCTCATGCCGCTGGCCTTACGCATGGTCGGGCGTTCCACTGCACCAGATTGGCTCGACATGGCGGCACTACGCGCATGCGGTGTACGCCCCGCGCGTGATGACACACGCAAGATTCGCTTTCCTTCCCACCAGTACCTCAGGCAAACGCTGGCCTACCAGCTCTCCTGGTGTGGTCTGCCACAGCTGCTCCGACACGGAGACCGTAACGCCATGGCCTTTTCCATTGAAAGCCGTGTCCCCTTTCTCACCCGTGAAATAGCCGAATTCTGTCTTTCTCTGCCCGAAGAGTTTCTCTGCGACATGCACGGGCGCAGTAAAAGCGTCTTCCGTGAGGCCATGCGTGGCATTGTGCCCGATACGATTCTTGACCGCAGGGATAAAATCGGCTTTGCCACACCGGAATACAGCTGGATGGCCCATCTGGCAGACTGGGTGGAGGAAGTGCTGGCAGACAAAATCAGCATTCCGTATTTGCGCCTTGATGTAGCCCGTCGTGAATGGCGTGCTGTTCGTGAAGGCAAGAGAGCCTATACCGCCAGTGTCTGGCGCTGGCTTTGCTATACACGCTGGGCGCAGATATTCTCCATAGAAAATGCATAACGCATTCAGGACTTACGGCTTTTGAAATACGCTGCCACACCGGCAAGCCCAACCAACCAGCCTATTCCCCCCACAATTTCCACTACACCAGGCCTGTGTACACGCATTGCCGCCAATTCTCGACGCATAGGGCCCAACTTGTTATCAAGGCTTGTCTCGATAATGGAACGCAACTGTGCAGCATCCATGGCAGCGATGCTGGCATCTATCGTGGTAACTGATGACGGCTGCGGCTCTGGCTCTGATGCCGCAGCTTCCATTGTTGAGGGGGAAAACGCCGATGAAGGCAAATCGGCCGGTTCCATTGCCCACTCGTTCTGGTGCCCTTCTCCAGCATTGATGCGCAGGCGAAGCCCGTGGGGGAGCACCTCGCCCGGCGGAGTAAAGCGGAAGATACCCCGGTCGTCTGTTTCGCCCTGCAATACTGTCACCCCGCTGCGCAAATCCATAACAGTCACATGCCCGTGATGCACCTTATGTCCGTTACTGAAGGAAGACTCGGTGACGACCTCTTTTCCCTCTGTCCAAGCCACAATATTCACTCTATGGGCAAACGCAGCACAAGGCAGAGAAAAAAGCATGATACATACGGCCATGCAACATTGCAGCACTGCAGCGTGAAGCGTCTTGTGCATAGTTCTCCCCCTGTCAACGCCCTGTCGGCATGTGCAGCATTTCTGGATTGACCCTCGCAATAAAACCGAGGGCAAACATGGTGATACAACCTTCTGCCAGCATGACCGGCACATGGGCGATAAAAAGAATTTTCGCAGCAGCAATAAAACCTTCTTCGCTGAAGCCAAGTGCCAGTGCCGTCAGCAGAGCAGCGCCCGCAACGCCTGCCGCCCCTCCAAGAAAGCCAGCCGCACGCTGGCCGGCATACGTCGGCCAGCACCTGCAGATGCCACTATACAGCCCCCAGGCCATCACGGCTCCACACGACATGGTGCAGGCATTTACACCCAAGACTACTATCCCACCGAACTGAAACAACAATGCCTGCAGAAAAAGTGCTGCAAGAATAGCGGGAAAGGCCGCCCATCCCAGCAAAATGCCCAGCAAACCATTGAGAAGAAGATGTGCGCTTGTCACACCTATGGGCACATGGATGAGAGACCCCACAAAAAACACGGCTGCCAGCATTGCCACAGTCATCAGGCGACTTGTATCCAGTCTGCGCAGGCCAATGGCAGTCCCCACTGCCGTCAAGGCATAACCGGCGCCCAGCACGACAGGCGATAACACGCCTTCAGCAATATGCATGTGCTCTCCTTTTCAAATCCACATGCCATTACTTGTGCACGGGTGCAGCAAATTCCACCCAAAGCACGGCTCCCAGTTCCACATCTTTGGGAGTTCCCTTGTAGTCCATCTTTTCAGGTGCGGTGTTGAGTGCGGCAAATCCCCACCATCCGGCCCACGGCGCAGCATAGGTGAATACACCATTGTCATCGGCCTTGATAACCTGTGTCACATAATAGTCGTCAGGAGCTTTGTATTGTCCAGTCTTGTTGTAATGCTCCACTTCAATTTCTGCACCCGGTACAGGTTTGCCATCCAGCAGTACACGGCCCTGAAACAGGTTTCCGGCATAATTGCCAAAGGGACGCGTAAGGGGCACGATTTCCGTCTTAAGCCCCAATGGAACATCCCAGCCGTCCTCACTGCCAAAGGCAGGTACAATAGCCTTGGTGTAGTGTACAATATAGCAATCTTCTGCAGGTTCAAAATACGGTTGCGGTTCAACGGCAAACTGATACACACCGGGACGGTTAAAAGTATATTGGGCTTTCCATGCCTTGTGCCCCATAAATGTCTGCGATGTGACCGCTGCCTTCATATCCTGTTTCTTACCATCCAGCACCACAAAAAATGCTTTCGGGCTTTCCATGTCCATGCCATGCCCCTCAAAGGGATGCGCAAATGCCACATCCAGTGATACAACGGCATCCTGTTTTTCTGGCGCCGTAGACTTTGAAGGGATAATCATGCCAAAATGAGCCTGGGCCTGAGATGCACTGGCAAGTGTTAAAACCAGAATAAAAATACCTGTGATACGCATTGTCTCCTCCCTATTGTGCAATAGTGAAATAATAGTAACACGTATATACAAAACGTGCTACTATTATTTCACAGAGTGAAAACAACACCTGCCCAATGTGCCCATTGTTCAGAATATTTGGCTTATGTACCGGAGCCCTAGCACGATAAGTGTCATCACGAGCATTCCCTTGATCAAAATGGCCGGCACATACTTTTGGCACTTCGCACCGAAATACATGCCGATCATTCCCCCAAGGCCAATGGTACAGCCCAGCAAGATGTCAGGCGCAACGGAAATGCCGGGAAAGAAAGGCGAAAGAGCGGCATAAAATGCCACCCCTCCAAAGGAAGTAATGGCAGTTGCCATCAGCGTGGCACCGGCAACGACATAGACCGGAAGGCAAAAGAACGAAACAAGGAAGGGCGACATAATGGCCCCGCCGCCAATGCCATAGATACCGCCCACGAGTCCAACGACAAGACTGAGCAGGATGAGCCGCCTCTTGTCAAGCACATACTCGTTCTCCTGAAAAACAAAGGCCAGCCTGCTCGCGGTATTGCAGGTGATGACAAGAGAGGTCCCCCCCAGAGGACGCTTTGAGGGAGCCGCCGTTCCCTTGAGCAAGGATTGCAGCATCCTGAGGCCGATGTACAGCAGCACAAAGCCTGCAAAAACCTTAAAGGATGTTGGATCAGGCAGAAGCGTAATTCTGACAATGGCACCGATGAAAACACCAGGCAGTGTACCCAGGGCAATGCTGGCCGCTATGGGAACAACAAGCCTGCCTTCACGCCAGTATCTGATAACCCCGGAGGGGCAAGCTACAATATTGTAAAACTGGTTGGTGGCACTGACACTGGGATTTGTATATCCTAAAACGGACATCTGGAAAGGCAGCAGCAGAAATGCCCCAGACACTCCCCCCATGGACGTGAAGAACGAAACAAGGATGGCAGTACCCAAGGGAAGCAACGGATTACATGTAATCTCAGCTGTGGGGAAATACATCAGGCCTCCTCAAAGTATATAGCGGCTCAAATCCTGATCATCGCGCACATCCTTGAGGTGCTCATGCACATAGGCCCTGTCAACCACAATCTGCGCGCCAGGCATTTCTGGTGCGTCAAAGGAAATATCTGCCAAAATCTTTTCCATAATAGTGTACAGACGGCGTGCACCGATATTTTCCGTACGGGCATTGGTGTCCTCGGCAAAGGCGGCAATTTCTTCCAGGCCGTCATCTGTAAAACTGAGGCGTATCTGTTCTGTGGCCAGAAGGGCTTCATACTGCTTTGTCAGGGCATTATCCGGCTCTTTGAGAATACGCAAAAATTCCTCACGCCCCAGGGCTTGCAGCTCCACCCGCAGGGGGAAGCGACCCTGCAGTTCCGGTATCATGTCTGAGGGTTTGCTGAAATGGAAGGCGCCTGCTGCAATAAACAAAATATGGTCCGTGCGTACCATGCCGTACTTGGTATTGACCACGCTCCCCTCGACAATGGGCAGCAGGTCGCGCTGCACCCCCTCGCGGGAAATATCTGACGTACGGTTTTGTGAAACACTGGCAATTTTGTCGATCTCATCAATAAAGATAATACCTGTCTGCTCCACGCGCTCCCTGGCCCTGTCCACCAGGGCATCCTGGTCCACCAGTTTTGCCGACTCTTCCTGCACCAGTACGTTGAAGGCATTGCGCACCTTCATTTTTCGACGACTGCGTTTGGGCGGGAATGCCTTGCTGAACACGTCCTTGACCTGGCTGCCCATCTGCTCCATGCCGGGGATGGCAAAAATGTCAATGCTGCCGCCCTGCTCCACGACTTCCATTTCCACCTCGCGCTCATCCAGAAATCCCAGATGGAACTGCTGCAGAAGTTTCTCACGGGTAGAGGCACGTTCCTCCAGACCAAAGGAATTGGGCAGCAACAAATCCATAAGACGTGACTCAGCAGCTGTCTCCGCTGTCTTGCGCACGCGGGAATTTTCTTCCTCACGCACCAGATTGACGCCGATCTCCATAAGATCACGCACCATGGATTCCACATCACGCCCCACATAGCCGACCTCAGTAAACTTGGTGGCCTCCACCTTGACAAAGGGCGCGCCGCTCAGTTTGGCCAATCTGCGGGCAATTTCTGTCTTTCCCACACCTGTTGGCCCCATCATGATGATATTCTTGGGCGATACCTCGTCACGGAGTTCCGGTGCAAGGTGCTGGCGACGCCAACGATTCCGTACAGCCACCGCCACCATACGCTTAGCCTGCTCCTGCCCTACAACATATTTGTCCAGTTCCGCTACTATGCCTCGTGGCGTCAATGTGCTCATGATCTGCTCCTGAATAGTACGCTGCCCTCAGGCTGCTGTTTTCCACACCATGGCTGTCACACCCCACATGGAAAACGCCATGTAACAGTATAGGCACTGTCACGCACATGGCAATGGGCCTGAATAATTTTTCCTGAGGCACACAGCCATATCAGAGCTATTGCTACTCATTACCGATAGAGCTACTATTCTAAAAACCAGTAAGGAGAACACTATGAATACCGTTACCTTTCAAGGCAATACACTACACCTTGCCGGCACCATGCCCGGCGTCGGTACCAAGGTGCAAAACTTCACTCTCACTGCCCAGGACATGAGCCCCCGTAGCCTCAAAGACTATGCGGGCAACGTGCTGGTGCTGGTCTGCGTGCCTTCGCTGGATACCCCCGTATGCGATATGGAGGTACGCCGCTTCAACAAAGAAGCCGCAGCTCTTTCCAGCAAGGTGCGTATCGTTGCTGTCAGTCGCGACCTTCCCTTTGCACAGGCGCGCTGGTGCGGCGCAGCTGGCGTCACGGCTGTGGAGGCGCTGTCAGATTACAGAGACGGAAGTTTTGGCCGGGATTATGGTATTATGCTTGAAGAACTCGCCCTGCTGGCCCGCGCGGTCTTTGTCATCGACCCGGAGGGCACCCTGGCCTACAGCCAGCTGGTACCCGAGGTGACCAACGAACCGGATTATGCTGCTGTGCTGGAAGCCATAAAAAAACTGCTCTAGCCCATGGGCAACGCTCGGGAACATCGCACCTGACACAACATTGGCAGTGGCCGCCACTGCAAACGAGAATGGACGGCCACCGCCTTTCCCTGGCTAAAACTCATAGCGGAAAGTAGCGAACACGCCGTGCTGGGTGCTGTGCGTACCTGCCTCCAGATTGTAGTTCAGCCCTAGCTTGATATTGTCCCTGCCAAATTCCAAACCTGCCGTACCGCCATAGGTCAGATAGTCCATGGTCTGGCTTTTCATGTCGCTCGTTCCGGAAACACCGGTAAAGCGCACGTCACCACGGGCATTGATGTCGCCCGCATTGGGCGTCACGCGCAGATCCAGACTGGGCTTGACGTACCAGTTATTGTCCAGAGTAAAACTTCTGGCAAAGGTCACTCCCACAGGGAAAGACCAGATATTCTGGTGCATGGCGTCACCTTCCAGCACGGTAAGGCCACTGCTCTCCATATCGTAGGCTTCAGTCTTGAGATGGGAGAAACGGATGCCCGCATGGGGGGTTATGTTCAGCCAGTCGGTAACAAAGGTATACTGTGCACGCAAGCCTGCTGTGAGCGCCCAGGAGTTCACATCTGCCTCAAGATTGCCCATTTGCATGGATGCGGGCAGTTCTTGCCTTATGTTGTTGTATGTGGAGGTAAAATTCACCTCCGCGAACAGGCCAAAGGCCCCCGGTGCCCAGCCCGCATACAGGCCCGCCCCCCAGAAGGTCAGGTTGTTGGTGGAGGAATGGAAGTCGCCGCTGCCTTCTACATAACCGCCGCCCATGTTGACGGTGATGCCCGCACGCAGGGCGTTGCCGAAGGTATAGTCAGCGCCAAGGGCAACACCGCCCAGGGCCCCGTGGGCATCCATCTCATAGTTGCCACCCTCAAGGCCGAAGCCCGACCAGTTCTGGTAGAGCGGCATGATCCACATGCCGAAACCGGGCTTTGCATAGTGCATGTCAAAGCCGTCGCCGGCAGCCATGCCCGTGCCCACAGTGCCTCCCGCGTCCACAGTGAGTAGGGAACCGCCGAGATTGCTGGCACCCAAACGTCCCATGACAGCATTGGCCCCCGCATGGTTGGCCGCCAGGGTTATTTGCGGCACAGCAGCCACCACTATAGCCCTTTCAGCGCTCTCAATGGTGACGGAAGCCGCCGAGCTGTCTGCCCCGCCGTACTTGGTACTGATGGCACGGGAAAGCAGGCGCGTACCGCCACTCGAAGAGAAGATGTGGGCGTCGTCCGTGCCAATTTGGCCCCTGCGCAGCGCACCGTCCATGAGCGATGCCGTTTCGGTATTCAGTGACGGCATGACCTGATGCGCCGGAACGGGCGTCAACGGGTACGTGCCGTCGCCGTTGTTCACAGGAGCGAGCATGGTGTTATCCGAGTTCACCTCGGGGAAGATCGGCGCAGGTTCAGGGCCTGGTGCGGGTTCTGGAGCTGGTGACGGATCAGGTTGCGGTTCCGGCTCTGGTTCCGGTGTTGGATCAGGTTCTGGCTCGGGTGTTGGTTCCGGCTCTGGTGTGGGGTCAGGATCAGGTTGCGGTTCCGGTTCCGGAGTCGGATCAGGCGTGGGATCTGGTGTTGGGTCCGGTGTCGGATCTGGGCCTGGCGTCGGTCCGGGAGTTGGGGTTGGCTTAATTGTGTATGTGGCATCGCCGTTCGTTCCGATCGTCTGTTCATTCGTGGTGGATGCCGTGCTCTTGAAGGCCGGAACCCCACTTTCAGGTGCGGTCAAAGCGACGGGTCTGACTGTCTGCCCGGATGAAGCGCCGGTGATGGTCAGAGCGCAGTTGGACGTGCCGGAAAGGCTGGCCACCGTCAGAATGGCCGTATCAGCACTGGATGTCGCGCCGGCATTGACGTCCAGCACGGTATTGCTGCCAAAGGCTATGCCACCCGCTGCGGGTGCAGCAGCATCTGCACCAACTGTAATGCCCGCAGCAGAAGTGGAAATATCGGTTTGCTTGGCAATGGAAAGCCCGGCCGAGGTACCGGTCTTGGTCATGGCTGTAGTAAGTGGTGCGGTATCTGTGGAACCGATGGTCAGGGCACCGGAACTGACGTTGATGGGCTTAGAAAAATCAAGGCCGTTGGCAGCCACCGTACCACCGTTGATATTGATGTTTCCATTGATATTGTTGGCTGTAACTGTGCCCCCCGCCGCCGTCAGATCACCCGCGAGGGTTTCGCTCACATCCAGCCTGCCACCGCTGACAGTAGTTCCGCTGCTGGTTGTCAGATTCGTCGCCCCAATGGTGGCGCTATTGCCTTGCACCACAACTTTTTCTGCCGTCAGAGTACCAACGGAGCCACTGGCATTGTTTGCCGTAAAGGTTCCGCCCACGCTGCCGCCGCTTGTGAGCGTGACGGAGCCGCCGCTTACGGTCACGTTGCCGGAGGCGCTGAGGGTGTTGGCGTTGAGCGTGGAGACGGAGACATTGTTCGCCCTCAGGATCCCGCCTGCGGAGATCGTCGCCGCGCTGATGTCGGAGGCGGGGATTACTTCTGGTGGGTCGATGTAATGGGCAATGCAGCCTGCATTGATATCCCCTCCTGCTATAATGACAAGGCTGCCGCCGGAAGCTTGCGACGCGCCCGAATTTAGGAAGACGTGGCTGTTGGCATGAATAGTGCCGTTTGCGTCGGTGAACGCGGTCTCTATAATAACATTGGTATCGACGGAAATCGTCCCCCCGTTCAGCACAATCGAGCCTTGGCCGTCGAGATGGCTCGCCGACAGGGTGGCGCCAGAGTTCACGGTAAGAGAAGCTCCAGACTCAACCCACACATTAGCACCGAATGATGACCCGCCGCGCGAAGCATGCACCTGTAGCGTGCCGCCGTATACGTTCAGCGTGGAGCTTCTGACTTCGAGAGTTTTATCATCAGGCTTGACCACCGTCACCGTGCCGTGGCCCCCCCAGCTGCCCCTCGCATTCCCATAGGCACCTTGTAGTATGAGTTCGCCACCGTTGATGGTGGTGCCGGAGGCTGTTCCCCGATCATCGACATACTGCGTGCCGCCGCTGCTGATGGTGGTGTCTGTGGCGGTTCCTCCGATGGAGACAATCTGAAATCCCCCGCCGTTGATGGTGGTGCCTTCGGCCGTCCCGCCGGAGGAGACATGCTGTTCCCAACCATCAAGGCTAGCGCCGCTGACTGATGCGCCGCTATGGATGTGCTGCTGCGCGCCGGAACTGTATGTGGCACTGATGACGTTTCCGCCGGAGTACAGGTGCAGCTGGCCACCGCTGTTGACGGTGGTGCTTGTGGCCGTCCCGCCGGCGCTGACACGCTGGAAGCCGTTGGCCATGATGGTGGTGCCATTGGCCGTGCCGCCACTGGAGACGTACTGCTGGCCGCCGTTGATGGTGGTGCCAGAGGCCTCCCCGCCACTGGAGACGTACTGCTGGCCGCCGTTGATGGTGGTGCCAGAGGCCGAGCCGCCAC
>JAFTDG010000028.1 GCA_017454325.1 Desulfovibrio sp.
ACAATTCAATACGATCTGCTCTCTACACGAGCTGGTCAAGGCATGGGCTACGTCTGGTGCAGCCAAGGGCTCTCGCAGAGGAGAAGTAATAATGTCACGCATACCCCATCCGGCCTGTTCACGGCGTTTTGTCGTAAAGAGTCTTGCTTTCGGCGCAACCTTCCTGACAATGCTGCCATTTCTTCCGGTGCAAGCTGCTGGAAGCAAGAAGCTTGTACTGTTCTTCTCCCATTCCGGCAATACTCGCAAACTTGCTACCATGATCCACGAGCGTGTGGGTGGTGATATGGTGGAGCTAACGACCGTAAATGCCTATCCGCAAGATTACGATACCGTGGTCACGCAGGCCAAGCAAGAACAGCAGGACAACATTCGACCTGCCCTTTCCACAAAGCTGCCCGACCTGAATGCGTACAACATCATTTTTCTCGGCTACCCCAACTGGTGGGGCACAATGCCCATGGCGCTGTTCACTCTCCTGGAAAAACATGATTTCAGCGGGAAGGTCATCGTACCCTTCTGTACGCATGGCGGCAGCCGCCTGGGACATAGCGTGGACGACATCAAGAAACTCTGCCCCAAGGCCAAGATTCTTAAAGGATTCTCCGCTTTCGGTAACCGCGTGGACGAAGCAAAGGACAATGTGGACGCCTGGTTGCACAGCCTGGGAATTGCCACTGTAAAATAGCCTTACCTCTACTATCTACCCCACCCTGCAAGGCTTTTCCCTTTCTGAACGGGCAAGTATACAAAGTTACATGCTCGTCCACTCCCAACGTACAGTCGGGAATGGGTGAGCTTTGTAAAGTGACTGCAAATTTCCAACCTGGAAGTCCCCATGGCAAAACCACGGCCACTTCATTGATGCGCGGTGACGCAATCAGAAAGAAATTTTATTTCCCTCCTTGACGGATCTCCGTAACGTCACTATATATGAAATATATTTCAAAACACCAATATGCCATCTGGCAATTACAACTGCCAAGGAGGTTTCATGCGTCCCACCAAGGCCCGTACTATTGACTGCATGCCGATGTGTCGCCGTTTTCAGCCCTTGCCGGGAGCAGGGGAAACAACGGAAAGGCAGGAAGGCGGCAGCACGGAAGTGGTAACCATCGGACTGGACATGCTGGAGGCCATGCGCCTTGTGGACGCCGAAGGTATGAACCAGGAGGCTGCGGCACGGAGCATGGACGTTTCCACGCCCACCCTCTGTCGCATTCTCGGACAGGGGCGACGGCTGGCGGCTCTGGCCCTCACCACCGGCAGCATCATCAACATTGAAGGAGGCAATATTATGTACGGTAACACCATGCAGGGACGACACGGGCACCATTTCAGCCCCGGACGGGGCGGACGGCAGGACCAGGGTGCCATGCAGGACGGCAACACATGTACCCGCGGCCAAGGCATGGGCCGTGGCCGTTGCGGTGCGGGCCGCGGGCATTGCATGCGGCATACTGTTCAGGCAGTCACCCGTGGGGCGTCTGCACAAGAAGCGGGCCTGGACGCCCCGGAACGCTCGGAACAGTAAACGACACAGGTGGCAGCAATGAAAGGTGGCGGCATTCTCGGCGGCATTGGCGGACTTCTGGGCGTGGGCCTGCTTTCCAAGGGAGCCATGCGCGGCGGCACATCCCTGCTTGGCACGCTGGTCAGCGGGCTGAGCGGCGGCCGTGGCGGCATGGGTGGTCGAGGCGGAGGCATGGGCGGAGGCCGTGGTGGCCAGTCCTCCCTTGCGGGCGGCATGGGCGGTGGTTGCAGATGCGGTGGACACGGCGGTATGGGCGATGACAATGCCCTGGGTGAACTGCTGCAACAGGCGTTACAGCATTTTGCTTCACAGCCCCAGGCCAGAGCCGTGACCGACAATGACGCCTCTTGCGCGTTGCCCAAAGGTCAGTCCGACACGGTTATTGATGTCGCCGCCGTGGCAGTTCCGGCAGCGGACACGGAACAGCAACAGGAGGCGCTGGCCCTGCTCGCAGGCTGCGTCGCCAGCTACGTACCTGGCCGTGCGCGGCTGCGTCATGAGGACCTCAAGAATGACGCCAGCTACACAGAGCTGCGTCGCGCCCTGCTGGACGCGGGATTCCATGAGGTCGAGCTTAAGGCGTCCACGGGGTCGGCACTGCTGACCTGGGACGCCGAGGCATGGGACAAGGCCGCATTTCTCGCCGCCGCCCTGCCCCTTGGCCTGTACCTGCTGAAGCGCGAACGCACGGCGGCCTGACCTGCGTGAAGCCGGTGCGGTCACACCGCCCTGGCTAAAAGGCCCAATCAAATGTAATCAGTGTCTAGGCCGACCGCTCCCTCCAGACACTCCCTGACGATTTTCAGCAGTGTGAAACCTTGGCGTTTGTCCGGCTCCAGGTGGCAGCCCTCTCCCCACTCGTTCCAGGCGTTGATAAACACATACTGCAACTCTCGCGGCAGGACCTCCCGGGTGTAACGAACCAGCCAGCACAATTGCTCACGAAACGCCTCTGGATCTTCATTGACAAAGACAATACCTTTTTTGCCGCGTCGAGGAGTGTTGTCCCAACCAGGAAAGGCACAACGCAATCTGTGATACGAAGGAAGCGGCTTTTCACGCATAAAGCGCAAGGTTTTCAGGTAATCGTAGAGCTTAGGCTGTTCACCAGATGCGGAAATAAGCGCCTCACGCGTCCAATTTGGAGCGAACTCCAGCATACAGTCCAACCCCAGCATTTCCGGCAATACCTCCATATATGCCTCTACACCGACCAGATATACACCCGCAAAGCCTGCCTTTTTCGCCGCTTCGCGCCATATGCCGGCGTATTCTGCCATCATCGGATTCTTTTCAGGCGCCCAGATGAGAAACAAGGGTTTGCCATCTACGAAGATATGACGAGGGCTGCGAAAATAGTGCATCATGTCAGCCGCCATGCGGACGGCATTGTCCTCCGAATAGACCTGTGGAAGAAAAAGATTGTCTTCTGTCCTATTTTCACGGTTATCATGCCAGCTCATATGCGCCCAGCACAAGCAAAAGGCGTTTCTGAGGGCAGGGTTACCGACGGCAAGGTCAATGGGCCTGTACAACAGCTTGTGACCTGAAAAATTGTAATAATAATAACAAAAGGCACGAACGCCGCACGAATAGGCCAGTTCATGCTGAAATTGAAGAAATTTCTCATCCAGCAGGCTGTAATACCCCAAGCAACGATGAGGTACATGGGGTTGCATATGCCCATGAAACAGGGGAACGGCTCGCCGCACATTATCCCATTCCGTAAATCCAACACCATATTTGCGATCATTTTCTGCAATAGCGTGAAACTGCGGCAGATAGAAGGCCACAAGCATCGGTTCGGCTGATATGGTCATGATATCATCCTATGGTTACCAGGGATGGCATTAGCATCCTGACTGAAACAGGCTGTCAAGACCGAACACATCTTCATACGGCCAAAGACATTCTCTCCTGGCACTGTTTCCCGACAAAAGATAGCCTACGAATACAGCCACGGCAAAGATAGGATACGTGGATCCAGTGCAATGATACGGACACGGAAGTGGTGTGTCTTCCTGAATGATGTAAACCCCCTGAAATCTGCTTCAGGGGGTATTACATCAAAAGAGAAAATAACTACTATTTGATTGTGACTGTATCGCAATCCTTCAGGAGAGTCTTAATACGTTGGCTTTACTATATTAATACTCACAAATCTGACAATTATTTTCTGACGGAATAGCGTCCACACTGGACGAAACGTTCCTCTTCTGGCGATACCGTGCCATCTTGGTTAATTTTATTGAAAAGAATTTCATACTTGAGAATAATATTATCATCAGAAGGCGTATCAGGAAGAACACGCACATTATAATCTGATGACTCCAACAGCTTTATGGTTTTATTATCAACAACCCAATCTGCATCTTCAAGCTCCTTTGTGGGCTTAAATGATATAGGCCCATCATTGCCATTATATTCCTTATCTGACCAAAACCAGAATTTTATGTCACTGATATGCGCTTTTGTATTATCTGCTGTAAAACTGACATAAAAATTACAAGAATCACCAAGATGAATTTTTTCCATTACTGTTTTATCGCATTGGATTTTATCAATCTCGCCACGATTCTTCACAGATTTAACCTTTGATACTGAAGGTGCTGCTGTAGCAATACTTGCAATAAGAAGAAACATGACTAAAGGTGAAATGAATTTCATCATAAGAATCTCTCCTTTTTGTTAAAACATTACCTAAAAGACTTATTGAGAACATTAAATTCTTTAGAAATTAGTGACAATCAAGAGTCAGCGCACTTCAATAATCGCAGCAGTTAAAGGCGATGCTGTTCCACATTGCCTTCAATCTGTATGGCAGCCAGTGGACGCGCAGGGCAAATATATTCACATGCACCGCAGCCGATGCATTTTTCAGCGTCCACAGCAGGACGCTTCAATGCTTCCTCGCCCACAAGGCTGATGGCACCCGTAGGACATACACGCAGACAGGCCGTACAGGTGACCTGGTCTGTCATCACAACACATATGTCGGGATGCACAACAGCCCGCCCCACCTGGATGGAGGCTTTCTCCTCAGGGCTTAAACGTGTAATGGCCTCTGTTGGGCACACCATGCCACAAGCCACGCACTTGAGATGACAGAAACCATACTCAAAACTCATGACAGGCTGTAACAGCCCCGTACCATCTCCTCGCGGGTGCAGCACGTTATGAGCGCAAGCCGATACACAAAGCTGGCATCCTGTGCAGCGGGAAGAAAAACGACGCTCATCCACTGCTCCAGGCGGTAGTACGGGTACGGCATATGGCCGCCGTTCTTTACGACGCAAGGCTGGTATGTCCTGATCTTCCTTGCTTTCCACAGCGAATGCGTTGTTAAAAGGCAGGACCAGTAGACCTGACAAAGCGGCAAGAGCCTCACGTCGGCCTCTTTTCTCAGAAGTGGGCAGTGCTTTCCCCGGCAGAAAATGCAAGGCATTCTGTGTACATGTATTCACGCAATTCCAGCAAGCGACGCACCGTGAGGCGTCCACAGTACCGTTTTCCGCATCAATGCAACCAGCCTTGCAACCGGCAGCACACTTGCCACAATGCACGCACTGGCTACCGTCGATTCGTGGACGGATGCAGGCATAGCGTGACAGCAGCCCCAGCACAGCCCCCACTGGACAGACCGTGTTGCACCAAATCCGGCCATGTCGTATGGCCAGAAATGCAATGATGGCAAACGTCGCTATAGCGGCAAACAGAGATACCCAACCATGGAAAACAAGTGGCTGGGGGGCCAGGGCAAAACTGCCTGTCTTTCGAACCAGCCATTCCACGCCATTGTGCGCGAGAATACTCACGGGCTCTCCAATGGACGCTGCCATGCGGCCAAAGGCGCTGTAGGGTTCCAGCAATCCATAAACAACGGGAATGCCCAGTACGATTCCCGCGAGAAAGACGCCAAGAAAAAACAGCCGCACAAAGGGATACCCCTTGCGGTACGCATAGCGTCGCTTTTGCCGCAGGCTGGACAGAACATCCTGCAGGATGCCTAGTGGACAGATTACTGAACAATACACTCTGCCCAGAAGCAGTGTGGTCGCAAGGATAATTCCTGCGACTACAAATCCGCCGGCAAGCATGGCCGGTACAAGCTGCAAGCTGGCAAGCCAGGCAAGAGCCTGGGTGAACATGCCATCCTCGCTCCTATCACAGAACAACAGAAGACATCCTGCAAAACAGATGACGGCGAGGCATGTCCGCAGCTGTTTCCACATGGGCTTAGGCCTCCATCCGCTGATCTTCAAGAAATTTGGCAATCTTGACCATCTCGTTGGGGATATCAATGAACTGGGGGCAGAGCTTCACACATTTGCCACAGCCTATGCAATGACTGGCGGTACGCAGTTCGGGCACCCGACGGGCCAGTCGCACAAGGTAGGCGTGCCTGGCTTGAGCATACTCCGCGCTGCGAGCGTCCCGGGGTACCATATCATCATCAAGGCAATCATTGTGGTGGCGAAAGACAGCAGGAATATCGACGCCATAGGGGCAAGGCATGCAATAGCCGCAGGTAGTACAACGAATATTATCGGCCACAACAAAGGCATTCAAGGCCTTACGCAGTACCTGTGTCTCATGCTCGGAAAGGGGCTGCAGCGGAGCATAAGAACGCAGATTGTCCTGCAGATGCTCCATATAGGTCATGCCGGACAGCACGGTAAGAATGTTCGGCAACCCGCCGACGTAGCGAAACGCCCACGAGGCCGCCGTCGATTGCGGGTGCTCGGCCTGCAGAATGTTCAGAGATTTCTTATTCAACCGAGCAAGCCGCCCCCCCAACAGCGGCTCCATGATTATGAGCGGCAGATTACTTGCCACCATCTTTTCAAACATCCATTGTGCAGGTGCAGGTGATGGCTGATTGCGGTATGGCGGTGGAATGTATTGATAGAGCAGGTCATGATAGTTGAGTTGAATCATGGCAAAATCCCACGGAACATCACGCGCCAGCACATATTCGAGCATGGCCTTGTCACCATGAAACGACCAGCCCAGATTACGGATACGCCCCTGTTGCTTCTGTTCCAACAGGAAATCCAACACCTTTTCCTTCTCATAGGTCTCCTGGTAATTGGAAACTGTAGAGAGTGTGTGCAGCAGATAATAATCAAAATATTCTACCTGGCATTTTTTCAGCTGGCTGAAAAAAATATCCTTTGCCTGCGCCAGGGTAGGATTCAAATAGCTGGGCATCTTGGTGGCGAGAAAAAATTTCTCCCGTGGATGACGCCTCAGGGCGCGACCAGTGAAGCTTTCGGACGCTCCGCCATGATATCCCCATGCCGTGTCAAAGTAATTGACACCATGGGCCAAGGCATAATCCACGAGGGCTAAAGCCGCGTTTTCATCAATGCGGGGACTGCGGGGTGAAGTTTCGCCAGACATGACCGGATAGCGCATACAACCAAAGCCCAACAGGGAGACCTTGTCACCGCTGCTGGGATTAGTGCGGTAGGTCATTGCATCAGAAGGAGGTTCCGGCAGACCTCGGGGGATGCCCACGGGGTCTGCCACCACTCCCCTGCTACTCATAGAGGAAGCAAAGCCAATACCCGCCATACCCCCCAGTGTTGCAGCCACACCAGCCAGCACTCGCCGCCGGGAAAGGAAGCTTTTGCCGCCCATGGTCCCCTCCTGAATAGATAATTATGTCTGGCCGTGAGGAGACATGTCAATGTCTTTTCCTCTATCGTGCTACGGCAGAATGACTCTCAAAAAAAAAAGTTCCACCAATACTGAATTTTTCCAATTTGCACCGGGCAACCATGCCTTGCCATTATACTTGGATGTGATCATTTTATATAACAGGACTGCGACTGTTACTGTTTGGACTTGCATTCTTATCTTTTGTGACTACTCTTAGTAGTCATAAGGATGGTCACTATGCAAACCTATACGTTCATTCCCAATGGTGTCTGCGCAAAATTAATTACTTTTGCCTTGGATAACGGCAAAATTCACGATCTTTCCTTTGTCAACGGGTGTCCTGGCAACCTCAAGGCTATCAGCAAGCTGCTTGAGGGTGAGGATGCAGCCAAGGCCATTCGTGTGCTCAAGGGAAATACCTGCGGCAAAAACAGCACTTCCTGTGCAGATCAACTTGCGATTGCTCTGGAAAAAGCGATGCATAAAGAAGCCACTCCCCTGGAACACATTTCATAAGGCCTTGATTACTATTGTAGCTCGTTAAGCATTTTCGTATTTTTTGCTGGTATACCTCAGCCATAGTTATGAAACAGGTGCATAGTACATACAGGGAGAAAACGATTGTCCTCCCTTATAATGCGTGCCCTCATTTTCCTGTCAATGCAGCTTGTGCCGGCGAATAGCGGTCCCCCACGATAATGATATTTGCCAATGCCTTATCCAGTTCCGTCATCTCTGTCGATGAAAGCAAAATGTCTTCCGCGCCGAGGTTTTCCTCCAATCGAGATATTTTCTTCGTACCGGGAATAGGCACAATCCATGGTTTTCTGGCCAATAGCCAGGCCAATGCAATGCGGGCTGGACTTGTTTGCTTGCGTTGGGCAAAATCCTGTACAAGCTCCGCCAGGACCATGTTGGCCGGCAGGTTCTCTGGCCGGAAACGTGGAATGGAACTGCGAAAGTCTTTTTTATCAAACGTCGTATTTTTATTGAAACGCCCAGCCAAGACGCCTTTGCCCAAGGGACTAAAGGCCACCAGTCCGATACCAAGTTCTTCAAGAGTTGGCAGCAATGTTTTTTCAGGCTCACGGTACCACATGGAATATTCATTCTGCACAGCAGACACAGGGCACACTGCATGAGCGCGACGCACAGTAGAGGCCGCAGCTTCAGAAAGCCCCCAGTGCAGTACCTTGCCTTCCCTGATGAACTCTGCCACTGCGCCCGCCACATCTTCGATGGGAACATCCGGGTCGACACGATGCTGATAATAAAGATCTATATGGTCGGTACGGAGGCGGCGCAAAGAGCCTTCCAATGCCTTGCGAATATGAGCCGGATGGCTGCACAGACAAAGCGTTTTGCCTAGGGCATCGCGTTTTTCACCATCCAAATCGTAGCCGAATTTTGTGGCCAGCACCACCTTGTCCCGATAGGGCTGAAGAGCCATACCCACCAGTTCCTCATTGGTCAACGGACCATACACTTCAGCCGTATCAAAGAAGGTCACACCCATATCGACGGCCTTATGGATAATGGTAACAGCCTCCTCCATGGTCGGAAAAGGAGGATAGCTGGTGGACAGCCCCATGCAACCAAAACCAATAGCGGAGACCTCAAGACCATTTTTGCCGAGTATGCGCTTCTGCATGATACTTCCTTTTACATCGTTATGCGTCATTTTCTTCACACGTCCACTGTGCGCATGTCTGACTATGCATCCACCAGATTGTTCTGGCTACCTCTTCAGCCTCAGGTGAGCCCGGGGCCACGGCCATGGTTACATTAACACACGCTATATGTACATTCTTTGTCTAAAGTTCGTCAAACAGCGCGTGTGCCATATTGCTGATGCCAGCTTTGGCCACACCCAGGGCAAGATATGGTGCCCCAGAACAGCGATTTAGATCATAGCGTTTTTGATTTCTTAAAGATATTATACGCACATCTCTGACACCCTTGCAGTTCCAAAAGCAACTGCATTTGCACAAGGCACATCGGCTCATGGTAGTCAAAGGCATGGACGCCAACTGCGCAAGCCTTGCCGTGGGCTACGAAAGCCCGTATCAATTCAACAGGGAATACAAGCGCCTGTTCGGCCAGTCTCTCTTACGGGATGCCAACCGGTGGCGGACATAACGCTGAGATATTTTGATAAGGAGCTAGCCATGTCCACAGTCCGTTTAAAATTTCTGTGTATGCCTGTCATGCTCAGCATACTTTTCGCTTGCCAAGCCCCACATCACCAGACCACGGGGGATATGAATGTCGCAGCCCAGGAAGTACGCAATAAAGCGGCCATGCGGCAATTTGAAACCATGATCAATACCTGCGACAATGCTTTGGCGACAGAGCTGGTGGACGCCAAAGCACCGTTCTACACACCTGCGTCCAAGGAACCTGTGTATGGGGGGCAAGGCTATTTAAGCATCGTACGCTTCATGCGTCAGGGGTTTTCCGATGTGCGGTGGAAGCTGGAAGAAATGGTTGCAGAAGGCAACGTGGTCGCCGTTCGCTGGACATGTACTGGCACGCATGATGGTATCTTTATGGGGCTCAAGCCCACGGGCAAACGCTTTTCCGCCTCAGTCATGAACTTTTACTATTTCAATGAGGATGGAAAGATCATCAATGACATCGCCGCAGAGGGCATGATTGCCATTCTTCGGCAGATTGGACTTGTGAAATATTGATGATCTATCTCTATCTAAAGAAAGCTAACATAGAGAAACACAGCGCATATGTGAGACTTTCCCGCAAAAAAGTATTCTGTAACACAATCCGTTCAGAAATGAGGAGGTTATATGCCATCTACTGTCTATTTTGCCAAACTTGCGGTCAAAAACCCATCTGACAACAAATTAGCCAAAATACGTCGCATCTGCAAAGCTGCAGAGCTTGAGGATAAGGTCAAACCGCTGGCAATGAGCAAGGAAGACCAGGTGGTGGCAGTCAAGGTGCATTTTGGAGAGCGAGGGAATGACACATATCTCCACCCCACATTTGTACGAGAGGTAGTGGATCAGGTGCATGCTGCCGGAGCGCGTCCCTATCTTACTGACACTTGTACGCTGTACAAAGCCTTCCGCCACAACGGTGTGGACCACTTAGAGACTGCCTACCTGCATGGCTTCACCCCATACGTGGTCAATGCACCGGTGGTCATCGCCGATGGAGTATTAAGCCATGCCTGGAAAGAAGTTCCCGTGAACCTTAAGCACTTCCAATCCGTGAAAATCGCAGATGGCATTCTGGCGGCCAATGCCATGGTTGTCATTTCACATTTCAAGGGACATGCCTTTGGCGGGTTTGGTGGTGCGCTTAAAAATCTTGCCATGGGCTGTGCCCCGCAGGAAGGGAAAATAGACCAGCACGGCCGCAATATCGCCATTAGGGATGGTTGCATAGGTTGTGGTCAATGCGTAAAAATTTGTCCCCAACAGGCATTATCCCTGATCAAGACAGAAAAGGGACGACAATGCAGCATTGACAAAAAACGCTGCTTTGGCTGCTATGAATGTATGAGCGTTTGCAAACAAGGCGCTATTGGCATCGACTTGCCCAACGAATATGACGAATTTTCCGAACGCATGGTTGAATATGCCTGCGGTGCCCTCAAGGGCAAGGAAGGACGGCTGGTATTCATTAATTTCCTGATGAATATAACACCGCAATGCGATTGTGCGGGTTGGTCCGATCCTGTCATTGTGCCGGACATCGGCATTCTGGCATCAAGTGATCCCGTTGCACTGGACACAGCTTGCTTTGACCTCGTATCTGCAACACCCAGCTTGCGGCCCATCGGCGACCATGAGTGCCACAGCACGGGCTATGATAAGTTCCAGGCCGAGCATCCCAATACTCGTGGCTACCACCAAGTAGAATATGCAGAGGCCATTGGCATGGGATCTCGCCAGTACGAATTAGTTGCCATTTAACTTCCAAATGGCTTTCCCCGTTCGTGGACACGGTTAAGCCTTACATGTTCCATCTTCGCTGGAAATTGTTATGGTGGAAACAAAAAAAATGGAGTAGTTATAGATTACCCTACAAACACCTGAAATTCGACTTTTTTCAGGAGCTCTTATGTATAATCCCAAATCCCTGCGGGCCGCAGAGTTTATTGACCATGACGAAGTGCTGGCTTCACTGGCCTATGCTGATACGTATTCGGCTGACGCCGCGAGCATTGACCGCATTCTAGCAAAGGCCAAACAGCGTAAGGGACTCAACCATCGCGAGGCATCAGCCCTGTTGGCCTGTAACATGCCGGACAAGATTCAGGCTATGTACGCTCTGGCAGAGCAGATAAAAAAAGATTTCTACGGTAATCGTATTGTACTCTTTGCGCCGCTCTACCTTTCCAACTACTGTGTCAACAGTTGCGTATACTGCCCCTATCACAGACAAAACGCGCACATGCCGCGCAAAAAGCTTTCGCAGGCCGACATTGTACGCGAGGTGACGGCTCTGCAAGACATGGGGCATAAGCGCCTGGCCATTGAAGCGGGCGAAGACCCGGCCATGAATCCCATTGAATACATTCTCGAATCCATTGAAACCATTTATGGCATCAGGCACCGTAACGGAGCCATACGTCGCATCAATGTGAACATTGCCGCCACCACGGTTGAAAACTACCGAAAACTCAAGGATGCAGAGATCGGCACCTACATTCTGTTTCAGGAAACATACCACAAGCAGAGTTATGAAAAGCTGCATCCGGCCGGCCCCAAGCACGACTATGCGTGGCACACTGAAGCCATGGACCGTGCCATGGAAGGGGGCATTGACGATGTTGGTCTGGGGGTGCTCTTCGGCCTGGAATCATACCGTTATGAGTTTGCCGCCCTGCTCATGCACGCCGAACACCTTGAAACCGTGCATGGCGTAGGACCACACACCATCAGTGTACCACGCGTAAAAAAAGCTGACGACATTAACCCCGCCAGCTTTAACAATGGCATTGACGACGACACCTTTGCCAAGATCTGCGCTTGCATACGCCTGGCCGTGCCCTATACAGGCATGATCATCTCGACGCGTGAAAGCCAGGCCGTGAGAGAAAAGGTTATTCATCTAGGAGTATCACAGATCAGTGGAGCCTCACGCACCAGCGTGGGCGGCTACGCAACGCCCGTGCCGGAAGACGAGGCTTCAGCCCAATTTGACGTGAGTGACCGCAGGACACTGGATGAAGTAGTAGCCTGGCTCATAAGCATGGAGTTCATACCCAGTTTCTGCACGGCCTGCTACCGCGAAGGCCGAACCGGCGACCGCTTCATGAGCCTGTGCAAGAACGGACAGATACTCAACTGCTGCCACCCCAACGCGCTCATGACGCTCAAGGAATATCTGGAAGACTATGCCAGCCCGAAAACCAAGGCCATGGGTGAGGCACTCATTGCCCGTGAACTGGAAAAAGTACCCAGCACACATGTGCGCAACATTGCCCGCCACAACCTTGAAGCCATAGGTCAAGGCAAAAGGGATTTTCGTTTTTAATATGGATTGAATGTATATCGCCATTCCTTTGTGGTCTGCGCTGCCGGGGGTCGTTCAGCGTCACAAGCCGCAAAGGCACGGTAAATTACCGAAAATTGCCTGAAAAAAGTTCCGGCAGGTGCTTGAGCATCTCTTGCATGGAAGGCACCTTGTAGCCTATATGCTTGTGCTTTGCGTCCAGCAGCGCTTCAAGGGGGTATACGTCTGCCCTGTCACGCTTGCCAACTGAAACTATGCCCTCAGATTTAATCCACTTTTTTATAGTTGAGATTGAGACTTCATAAATATATGCAGCTTCCTTGATAGTGGCATAATCCTCACTGTACACGTCCACTTCTGCCGGGTTCCTGGAGGGTCTGCGAAAACGCTCTTTACTGGGTTGTTTTTCAGAGCTGAAGTGCACGACCTGCGCTTGTTTAGATGCATTCTGTCCCGAACCGCCACGCGCACAAACAAGCCATGTATTGGCGATGGAAGCGTCATATGGTTTCCCCTCATTAGCCTCCACATCGTCAAAAACACAGGTGAAATCTTCACACTGCATGACATCATGGTACAGATCTTTGGGAAGAACTTCCTTTATTGCCAAAGCTGGCCCCTCCGATACACGGTCTTGCATATTTTACAAATGCCTTCTATCATCTATCTACATCATCTGTAAAGCCCGTCTTTTTGGTATACCCATCTTGCTAATGATATTGTAACTCTTAGACTGCATATTACAATCGTATTAATGCATCGATTTTGCGTTATTATTCATGGCATTCCACACATTCAGATGGGTAAGGGACAAAAGTTGGCGATGTAATCATAATGCCTACTTATACACAAGGTTTTAATAAATTGATGGGACATATCTGATCAACAAAATAGTGCAAAATTTGGTTATAATCGGTATAGTCACACAATGTTCACAAAATTACATATAGTGCCACCTGATCTTCTCAAGATGAAAATATGGCCAAGGCCCAGAAAAATTTCCAGCGAAAGATTGAAAGTCACATTGATTGCCGTCCCCCCATTCTCCCTCTTTCATATGGTAACTATCTGCCACGCTTTCATGAAAAAATATTGCTTGACACCTCGTTGAGAGAAATCTATATTTCCTTCTCAAGGCAGTTTATTTTGTGACGCGGGGTGGAGCAGTTCGGTAGCTCGTCGGGCTCATAACCCGAAGGTCGCAGGTTCAAATCCTGCCCCCGCAACCAAGAAAATCAGGCACTTATGGAATAAAAGACATAAGTGCCTTTTCATTTTTCTAACCTATTTCTAACCAGAACATGAAAAGAAATGATGCCCGTCGTCCTGGATTGACGCGGCGTTACGGGGATTGACGAGTATGGATGAGCAGAGGACAACAAAAAGACATAGTTGCCGTTGTTGAGAAAAGAAGACGAAGAACCATAATTTAAATATACCCCCTTCATTTTCTTAATCTTGCATGACATATCCTTTGCAAATACTTTATGGATGCAATCACTCCTCCAAGTATCATGCTTATCGTCACCAGAATGCCCTACCCTTGCCGTAGGAATAGTGCCAGAAAACACTGACTTCGGGGACAACCTGCTTTCGCCAAAATGCCGGCCTGCGGCATGAGCACGGCCATCAATGTGCATAGGCACAATAACACCGTCATCCAGATATAGGCTATTGTTTGCAGGATGCATTATAGTCGCTGCAATCCAGTCGCCCCACCATAAGCAAGATGCACACAGCTTGCAGCCACAGAGATGCTGAACAGCGACATAACCTCAAAACTTCGGTTGTAGGGCCAGCCTACGTTTCGTATAGACGCTCCGCGCCCATACGCACGGGCTGGCGTGGGACGCTGTCCCCTCGCCCCCTGAAAACAAGAGACCTAAGGCCGTTACATCCTTGAATAAGCGAATCGGTTCCCCGAATTATGGGAATCATCATGCAACAATTTATTCTTGTCGGATATTATGATTGCTTGGATAGTCGGGTTTCGTACGCTTCGAAATTCAAAAGAGGGCATCGATGGCGTATCTCAGCTAATGCGACTCCGAGGTCCCGGCTCTTGACAAGGCAAAAAATTGTACATACATTTTTGTCATGAAATTTGAGTGGGACGAAGAAAAAAATCGCGCCAATAAACGCAAGCATCACATAAGCTTCGAGTTAGCCTGCAAAGTGTTTGATGATCCGCATCATCGAACTGAATTTGATCGTGA
>JAFTDG010000029.1 GCA_017454325.1 Desulfovibrio sp.
TCTAGTGCACTGGCACATTGATATTTGAACAATCTGCACTGTCTATGCCGCCACCTGCTTCGTTATCGTCGCTTGACGTAGCTCTGCTACTACTGCGCTCCTCTGCCTCGCATCTGGCGACATATCCAGCACATATTTGTCTAATTATCAATGTGTCAGTACACTAGCCTCGATTGGCTGCTTAGACTTTTCCTCCTTATTACGTATCGTAATGAAATAGTTTAGTGTAGCCGTCTCTTTATAATCAACGTTTCAGTAATCTGTACATCTATCTGCTACAGTCTTTCAGGTTGTCCTCCTTGCGGTCATCACTCGCAAATAACTGTCTGCGCACAACCCGCTCCACCACGCCGCCCGTCGGCTCCCGCTCCAGCAGGGCGTGTATGAGCGTGTAGTATGCCGGGAGTTTTCCCCTGCACCACAAAAGCTCGATACCCAGCAAGTCTTCCGTAATGGCCGACAAGTCGAATCCAAACGAGTCCAGAGAATATCGCATTCGTGACGGCTGGCGGCATGGCGCTCCGCCCGGTCTTGTGCAATGGCGGCAGAGCGTACATCCCCCGGAGGAAAGCGTGATGCTCCCCGGAACTTCTCGCTCCGCATCTAGCATGGCATCATGGAAAGCGGCCTTAACCGGCATGATAGTACCCAGAGTGACCTCCTTGACTCGATCCTCCGGTGTGGATGCCACCACATCCTCGTGATAGACCATCTGCACAGCAGCCACCGTCACATAGCTGTAGGGACTTAGGAATTCCACCGTATCTATGCCCATCGGCGAGCATGACCACTTTGCACCGTAGTTGTCGCACGCCCGGCAGTATGTCAGATATTTTTCCTGATTCTGGTATGCCCGGACGAAGTCCGCCAGCCCCGTTTCCCTCACTGTCAGCTTAAGATCGTAGCCCTGGCTCATTTGTCCAGTGCCTCGTCATACTCCAGTTTCGTCCGATGATCAAAAAGCACCCACAGGATTTCGTCAAATGCCGCAGGGTGTTCTGCTACCACCGCCCTGACCGTCCGCACCGCAATTTCTGCCGCCTGCTGGACGGGATAGGAGTACACTCCTGTGGAAATGGATGGAAATGCCACGCTGCGGATGCCATGTGCCATGGCAATCATCAACGAATTTTGATAGCAACTCGCCAGCAATCTGGCCTCGCCCTGTCCACCCCCGTGCCATACCGGGCCTACCGTGTGTATAACATATTGGCAGGGTAGCTTGTACGCCTTGGTGATCTTCGCCTGTCCCGTCTCGCAACCGCCGAGCGTTCTGCATTTTGCCAAAAGGTCGGCTCCGGCTGCACGGTGGATGGCTCCATCCACTCCTCCGCCGCCGAGCAGCGTTCGGTTAGCAGCATTTACGATGGCATCTGCATAGTGCCTTGCCGTGATGTCTCCCAGCTCCGTCCTTATCGCTGTCATCGCATTCTCCTCCATTGTCCGACAGATTATTTTGCTAACGGATCAGGCCCATATTCATTTTCGCCGGGCTGACCCTTTTTGAAGAGCAGATAGCATCCCATCACTATCATGGCAATGTTCAACGGAGTAATCAAACCTTCGCTCTCTATGTCTGAGTAGTTCGTTGTCAGCACCTCCACGGCGTTCAATGCCGCATAAAGAGGCGCAATCCACATGCATGTGCCGATGTCATGCAGACGCTGTTGATTCAGGAAAAATTCGGGCACCACGAATAACAAACCAATGGCTTTTACAATCATCCCGTCGTCTGCCATGCCATAGGCAATGGTGAACAATACGAAACTAATCGCTCCCAGCAAAATGCCACGGCCTAAATACGCCAATCGGTTTAATCTTCCCCTGCCGCTGGTCATACTGGCCAGGACACCTTGTTTCTCACTGTACAACGACTTCTACCCCTTCGCAATCCTTCCACAAAACGTCAGTCTACATATTGTATCCATACGCTTCAAGCCTGTCCTTGCAAATCCTACGTTCTTCCTCTGAAAAAAGGGCTTCATATTCTGGCTTCAGCACATGGGCTTCCACTGACAAGTCCAGCCTGTGATTTTCCCATAATGTTGTAAACCCGTCAGTGCCACCCTCCTTGGCTATCAACTGCTTGGCTGCTTCCAACCCCCCCCTTGCTTGTAATGAGCTGAAGGAAACGAGTGGCGTTATACCCGCACTCTTTTTTGGCGCTCTTGTAGATGCCAAGCACATCACCATCAAAGGCTCTCTCCAGTTCTGACTTCATCCACTTGACCCTCCAGACGCGGTATTCTCAAAAGTCTATCCTGTATATATTCTACGAAGGGTCTGCTTTCTCCTGCCTTTGACCGCATGAATGTGAACTTCCAATAAATTTAACCATCCATGCTTAAAACCTAGTACTCATGCGGGTTCGTGGCTTGTTTACGATAGTAAAATAACTATCGTAAACAAGCACATATTTTACCAAAAATGCAGGGACGAGGAGACTACCCATCCCCGAGGACGTGGCGGAGTGCTTCCAAGCCATTCTGGAGGATAGGGAAAAGCCCAGGGTGGAGAAGATGGTGGACGGCTACAGCGGGTTCCTGTTTCTCGATAAGAACGGTATGCCCCTTGTGGCCATGCACTGGGAGCATCGGTTCAATCACATGGTGGCGAGATACAACGAGATCTTCCGCATCCAGCTTCCCAACATCACGCCCCATGTCTGCCGCCACACCTATTGCAGCAACATGGCCAAGTCTGGCATGAACCCCAAGACGCTCCAGTACCTCATGGGGCATAGCGAGATTGGCGTGACGCTCAACACCTACACGCATCTCGGCTTGGAGGATGCCGTGGACGAAATCAGGAAGATGGAGGAAGAACGGGCAAGGCAGGAGATTGAGCAGAGGAAAGTCCCCCAGTTGGAGGCACGAGTCACACAGCGGATGTTCCGAGTGGTATGAATACAGCAGCGACGGCAGGTTTCCTTCTGGGAGCCTGCCTCTTTTTTTGTTGGGCAAGGATGTAAGGATATTGTGATTCGCCATTTCCCATGCTATGATAAGGAAAGTGTACGTTTGCCGCCGACATTTTCAGGGGCTTGCGGGAGTAGTAA
>JAFTDG010000030.1 GCA_017454325.1 Desulfovibrio sp.
CCGGCCACGTTCCCTGACCGACATCCTTCATCATGCATAAATGTACCTCGGCTGTCGTACAGGCGCCAGAGGGGTGTGCCTACGGACGCTGTGGCAGGGCCGTGCTGTGTCAGGGGTGGTGGATCCTCCTGGGCATAATGGAATTCATGGCCGCGCACCCACAGGGCTTTGTGTCCGTTGCATGCAGGCGACGGCCAACCCGGGAGCGCCAGGCCAGCCCGATAGCCCAGGGCCGCACGCTGCTGCCCAAGTGTGCAGGAGCGTGGCAGCAGACCGCACATGGTGTGGACGGTGTCACCTACGCGTACGCTCTGCATGAGGTAGATATAGCCCCCGCAGTCTCCGTACATGGGCAGCCCCTCTGCAGCCAGAAGCTGCAAGGACGTACGCATGGATGCGTTGGCAGCCAGGCGTTCGGCGTGCAGTTCCGGATAACCGCCGGGGAAGTACAGGCCCGCGCAGCCTGAGGGCGGGCCTGAGTCCCACAGAGGGGAGAAGAAGGTTATACGTGCCCCCAGTTCGGCCAGCAGGGCGGGCAGATCTGCATAGCAAAAGCTGAATGCCTCGTCCCAGGCAATGCCCAGCAGTGGGCGCGTTTTTGGGTGGTGGCAGCAGCGGCGAGGGGGAAAAAAGTGAGCTGCTGTTTCTGGCCCTGTACTGCATTTTTTGTGGCGCGGTACACGCAGCAGTTGCAGCAGCCTGTCCACATGGCAGTGTGCCTCAAGCCAGTTGGCCAGTGCTTCCCTCTCAATGGACTGCAGGGCCTCATGTGCCTGTACGAGCCCCAGATGGCGGGCCGGCAGGTTGGGTGCGCCCTGGCGCGGCAGCAGGCCCAGCAGGGGAGTGCCACATGCCTTTACAACGGGGGCCAGCGCCTGCCGCAGCAGGGCAGCATGTTGTACACTGCCTACATGGGTGCAGAGTATGCCCAAAAAGCGTACTTTTTGTTTCGGCGGGCCATAGCGTAAAAAACCCGAAATAAGGGCGGCCACGGATTGGCCCATGCCTGCAGCGTTGCACACAAGCAGCACCGGCAGGTTCAGCTGTGTGGCCAGCTGTGCCGTACTGCCAGCACCGCCCTGTCCTCCGTCATACAGACCCATAGCTCCCTCAATGACGATCAGGTCGGGGGGGGATGTGCCCAGGGGCGCGCACATGCGCTCCATAATACGGCAAAGGCCGGGGCGCGGCACTATACTGGTCCGTTCTTTTGGGGTCGGGTTGGCATCGCGGCACATCCACGCGTCCAGATTGGCGGCAGGGCGTCCCGTGATAGCCGCATGGAAGGCCGTGTCAATATAATCTGGTCCCACCTTGGCCGCGGCAGTGGCAATGCCGCGTTGACGCAGGGCGCAGAGCAACGCAAGGGTACATACGGTTTTGCCAGCATTGCTGCTCGTACCCCCGATGACAAGGCCCGGGGTGGGGGCGGTGTTGCTGTCAGGTGCGACGGCATTGAGGGGAAGGCGCGGCATGGTGATACTACAACAGCTTGTCAGCGTTGTCGCAAGGCTTCGGTCAGTATGGCCGCGTCCTCCTGAGGCCTGGCTTTGAGACCCAGCTCGCTGTTGCCGCCGCTGCATACAAAGCCGTGCGGTCCCAGTTCTGCAACGCCGGCTGAGATTACACGGCTGTATGGCAACTGTTCCCGCATGTCACAGTGGTCCACGCGGCGGGGAAAGATGAAGGGCACGGCCTGGCCGGAAAAATCTTCGACGATAAGATACTTCATCACTGTCTCCTCGTTAGGGATCATCTGGCGCGTGTTTGTGTGCTGGCATTGCTGCTGCGCCTGTTTTGCAGATAGCGCCGTACGGCCTTGTTGTGGTCGTTGAGGTTGGTGGAAAAGGCATGTTCGCCCCCGTCCACTTTGGCCACGAAGTAGAGGTAGGCATGGGCTTCGGGCTGCAGGGCTGCAGCCAGGGCTGCCGTGCCGAAGGAGCAGATAGGGCCGGGCGGCAGGCCGGAACGCTGGTAGGTGTTATAGGGATTGGCAGGGTCCTCCAGATGCTTGCGGCGGAGGTTGCCATCAAAGTCTTTGCCCAGGCCGTAGATGACTGTAGGGTCTGCTTGCAGCAGCATGCCACGGTCCAAGCGGTTCAGATATACACCGGCCACACGCGGACGCTCGGCGTCCACTGCTGTTTCCTTTTCCACGATGGAGGCGAGGATCACACAGCTTTTGAGCGTTTCCTTGCCGGGGCGTTTGCCATTGGGCCAGAATGCGGCCGCCCTTCGCCAGAAATTGTCCACCATGCGTCCCGCAACGGCACGGGCCTGGGCTGTATCCAGTACGTCATTTTTTTTCAATAAATAGGTGTCGGGCATGAGAAAACCTTCTGCGCTGGCAAAGGGAATGCCGTAGTGTGTCAGGAAGTCAGGGCTGGTAATGACCGTGTAAAAATCTGCAGAACGCGCAAGCCCGGCTTCTTCCAGGATTTTGGCAGTCTGCCACCATGTCAGCCCTTCTGGTATGGTGACCCGGTAGAGCACGGGTTTGCCGTTGACCAGCTCATGCAGGATTTTATCAGGGGGCCAGCCGGTGTTTAGGGCGAAACGGCCTGCCTGAAGACGATTGTCCCACTGTTTCCAACGAGCCAGCAGGGTGAATTTGCGGGCATCTGTCACAAGCCCCTTTTCTGCCAATGCCATGGCTACCTGGGCAAGACGTGTACCGGGCGTTACGTCAAAATACAGCTCCCGTCCGGGCTGTTCCGGAACTGCAGTAAGGAATATATGGGCCTCATAGGCCAGCCAGCCGCCTCCGGCCAGGCCCAGCAGCAAAAGAATGCCCAGTGCGCGCAGTAATGCTTTCATACGGGGCTCCGTTGTTGCGGCGCAAGTGCCAGGAAGGAGGAAAGAATGCGTACGGCAGCCTGCTGATCCAGTACAGCCCTGCGTTTGCCGCGGGCGAGCCCGGCCTCGCGCAGATCCGCCCAGGCTTCTTCCGAGCTGAGTTCCTCTGGCATGTAGAAAAAGGGCAGCGGCACGCGACGCTTAAGGCGTTCGGTCACATTGCGCACCTGTCGTGTCGTCAAGCTCTCAGTGCCGTCCGGCAGGAGGGGTAAGCCCATAACCACGGCCTGTGCACCCGTGACATGTATGCGTTGCGCCAGTGCATCCAGAAATGCCTTTCGGTTGGAAAAATTTTTTAGTTGCAGGGTATCCAGGGGAAGGGCCAGGCGTTCCTCCGGGTCGGATACCGCAAGGCCAGTGCGGACAAGGCCGTAGTCAATGGCAACAAATTTCACGTCTCCCCCCTGGGGATGGAGCATCCAGACGGGCTGTCTGTACGGAAAATCTACGGCCTATACGATACCTAGCAGGGAGAGCAGGCCCAGGGCGCTGCCACTGACCATGGGGCCGAGCACCATGCCAAGTGCCCCTGTGAACAACAGCACTAAAAGGATGACAAAGCCATAACGCTCAAGGCGTAGATAGGGCAGCACCATATTTCGAGGCAAAAAATACGCCACAATCTTGCTGCCGTCCAGCGGCGGTATGGGCACGAGGTTGAGCCAGCCCAGGCCAAAATTGATAACGATACCCATTTGTAGTGTTTTGAGCGCGTATAGATAGGTGCTGCTGTGCTGCCAGGTCTGTGGTGCAAAAACGTGTAGAGTGATCCAAAGCAGAAGGCCGAAGAAAATGGCCAGCAAAAAGTTTGTCATGGGCCCTGCCAGCGCAACCAGCATCATATCCTTTGCGGGATTGCGGAAAAACCTGGGGTCCACGGGAACGGGTTTAGCCCAGCCAAAGACAAAGCTCCCGGAAATGCTCGTAAGCGCAAAGACGAGCAGACCTACGGGGTCGATGTGCGGCAGGGGGTTCAGGGTGAGACGGCCAAGAATCCTGGCAGTGGGGTCACCACAACGGGCGGCCATCCATCCATGGGCGACTTCATGCAGGATGATCCCCAGCAGCGCGGGAACGGCAGCCACTGCTATGGTACTTAAGGCTTGGGCGATATCAATGTTCAACATGGCATTCACGCGGAATAAAAGAGATTAGCCAGAGGAGGCTACTTTGCGCACCAGGATTGTATCGTTGGGCCAGATGTGGCGGTCTGGTGTAAGCAATTCTCCATGGCGGGCCACAAGGGCGGTTTCTTCTGCAAGCCCTAGGGCTGTCAGCAGCTGGCGCACTGTTTTGGGACGGGGCAGGGAGAGCTGTTTTTCTTCAGGCTGCAATAGCACTGTCACAGTGGAGGTGCCGTGTTCTATCTCGAGTGTGTGTGCAGGCATGTGGCTGTCCATGGTAAGAATGTTGGGTGTTCTCCCGAGGGGGAGTCTTCATGTCAAGCAGTAGTAGCCAAGGGTTACGAGCGCCATGCTGACAGCCCGTACGCCCTGGTTCGCTACAATGAGGCGCAGGGCAAGACCGGGGTTATAAAACCCGGCATAGGCCGGCAACTGGTGGCGGATGGCGCGCATGGGCGTGGAGAGAATGTTGCCCACCATAAGCGCCAGCACCACGTCTCGGGCATCAAGTCCGCCTGATTGCAGCACGCTGCCAGCCGCACCAAGAGCTGCGCCCAGTTCTGCCGCCAAATGCAGCACAATGACGCTCATGGCCTGTGGCTTGAGAAAAGCAAGCCAGTCCATATGCGTTGCCAGCCATTGCTCGGCAGCGGCAAAAAAGCCGCAGCGTTGCAAGAAGAACATAAGCACATACATGGGCGCTGTAAACCCGATGAGTTTGGGCAGACGCCGCAGGAAACGCTGCCATGCCCTGCGCAGCGCGGCAGAGAGTGTGGGACCGGTGCCTGCAGTTTCTGTGCCTGGCATAATCTGCCTGGGCGGCGGTGGCAGAAGCTGGCGGGCGAGCAGCACGGTGGCACCGGTTCGTCCTGCGGCGGCCAACAGGGTCAGACCTACATAAATAAGGGCAGGCGGGCCCAGTACGGGCCAGGTGAGCAGGAAGATTGTGGGTGTATGCGTGAGATAGGCGGGCAGGCTGTTACAGAGGTTGCTCAGCATTAGTTCTTTGCCCGAGATATTGCCTTGCTTGTGGCAGGTGGAGAGCAGCCCGTTGGCGGCAGCAGGGGAGACAAAGGCCAGAGAGAACGCTGCTCCCGCTGTTTCCTGAAAATGGGCTGCACGCGCCAGGGGTGCGGCCAGCAGCGCCAAACGGCGCGTCCAGTGCAGGGCTTCAAGCAGATTGGCCAAAAGCAGGCCCGTCGCCAGCCCTAGGAGCAGGCGCAGCATGGGCCAGCCCAATGCAGTCCAGAGCTCTGTGGCAGAAAGGGGAATGTCAGAAAATACTGTGGGCATAGTGGCCCTGCCGTTGTTGCAAAACGCTTCATTGGGCTCCCTGCCGCATGGGCAGGGCGACGCTATCAGGCATAGCCCAGGTCGGGCGGCAGGTCGTGGCGTGCTGCCTCATTGCGGGCCAGGGCGTCACAGCGTTCGTTTTCGGGATGGCCGGCATGCCCTTTCAGCCAGTGCAGATGCACTGTGTGGGCCGTGAGCAGGGGCAATAGGCGCTGCCACAGGTCTGCATTAAGCACGGGTTTTTTGTCGGCCTTGATCCAACCTTTTTTTTCCCATGCCCAGAGCCAGCGCTTTTCCACGCTGTTTCGCACATAGGTGGAATCAGTATAGAGCTCCACCGCGCAGGGCTCGCGCAGTATGCTAAGGGCCTCAATGACGGCCAGGATCTCCATGCGGTTGTTGGTAGTCAAACGGAAGCCTCCGCTGATTTCCTTGCGATAGTCCTTGCCGTCAAGCTTGAGCACAGCAGCCCAGCCACCGGGGCCTGGATTGCCCAGACAGGAGCCGTCGGTATGGATGATCACAGTACGCATGGTTGTCGTATTCAAGGGGATGCGGTGTGGCGGGCGGAAGCAAGTGCAACCGCCCGCCACTTTTGTATTGATGTACTAATAGCGATAGTGGTCAGCCTTGTATGGTCCTTCTATCTTGACGCCGATATAGTCGGCCTGTTCCTGGGTAAGGACGGTCAGCTTGGCACCGAGACGAGCCAGATGCAGACGGGCCACTTCTTCATCCAGTTCCTTGGGGAGTACATAGACCTTTTTTTCCAGAGATTCCGAGGCCAGTTTAAGCTGGGCCAGAGTCTGGTTGGTGAAGCTGTTGGACATGACAAAGCTGGCGTGCCCTGTGGCGCAGCCCAGGTTTACCAGCCGTCCTTCGGCAAGCACGATAATGCTGCGGCCGGAGCAAAGCGTCCATTTGTCCACCTGCGGCTTGATGTTGGTTTTGATGCAGCCCGGGGTGTTCTCCAGGTAGGACATTTCCACTTCGCTGTCGAAGTGTCCGATATTACAGACAATGGCTTCGTCCTTCATGCCTTCCATGTGCTTGCCGGTAATGACATGGTAGTTGCCCGTGCAGGTGACAAAGATGTCCCCAACGGGCAGGGCATCTTCCACCGTGGTGACTTCAAATCCTTCCATGGCGGCCTGCAGGGCGCAAATGGGGTCAATTTCCGTAACAAGCACACGGGCACCAAAACCGCGCATGGACTGGGCACAGCCCTTGCCCACATCTCCATAACCAACCACCACAACGACCTTGCCGGCCACCATGACGTCAGTGGCACGCTTGATGCCGTCGGCCAAGGATTCCCGGCAACCATAGAGGTTGTCAAATTTGGATTTGGTAACGGAATCGTTGACGTTTACCGCCGGGAAAAGCAGCTTGCCATCCTTCTCCAGCTGGTAGAGGCGGTGTACGCCGGTGGTGGTTTCTTCCGACACGCCACGCACATGCGATGCAACCTTGTGCCAGTGCTGTGGATCTTCCTTGAGACGCAATTTCAGACGGTCAAGGATACACTGAAATTCCTTGTTGTCGCTCTGCTGATCCAGCATGGCAGGGTTATCTTCAGCCTCCACGCCTTTGTGTATGAGCAGCGTGGCGTCACCGCCGTCATCAACGATGAGATCCGGTCCGCTGCCATCGGGCCAGGTGAGAGCCATTTCTGTGCACCACCAGTAGTCTTCCAGGCTTTCACCCTTCCAGGCGAAAACCTTGGCCATGCCCTGAGCGGCAATGGCCGCCGCAGCATGATCTTGTGTGGAAAAGATGTTGCATGAGGCCCAGCGGATGTCTGCCCCCAGTTCATACAGGGTTTTAATGAGCATGGCCGTTTGGATGGTCATGTGCAGGGAACCCGTTACCTTGAAGCCCTTGAGCGGCTTTTGGGGCCCGTATTTTTTGATACATTCCATGAGGCCGGGCATTTCTTTTTCAGAGAGCTGCATTTCCTTTTTGCCAAAATCCGCCAGAGAGATGTCGGCGACTTTGTAGTCAAGGTTCAGGTTCAATGCTTGAGTCATCAGAAATTCCTTTTATGGTTTGTACTATTCCCTTGCACAGGCGTGCAGGTGCCACTTGAAGGTGGACAACAATGTTCTGGGAGAATTTGCGATTGACGGACAGTAAAGCCGATGGCACCTTATGCAGAACTGTAGAATATCAATCAACTACGCATATCAAGACATATGTCTATGGTCAACTGCCTCTGCCCTTACAAGAAGGACGATTGTCATGGCCGTGCATCGTAAACGGCAGGAAGGCTCAGGCCCTGTGCAGGCCTGTGCTGTGCTGCCTTCCGTGCTGGCCGCTCTAGGCATGGCCCCTGGCGAGGGGCAGGCTCGGGAGCGTCTGCACCAGCTGTGGCTGAACTGGGAAATGGTCATGGGACCGGACCTGGCACCCTTGGCCCAACCTCTGGGCCGACATGGCGAAGTGCTGCGTATCGGCGTTGAAGATGCCATGTTGGCTCAGGAAATGCACTATATGAGCGGTGAAATTCTGGAGCGCGTCAATGCTTTTATGGAAGGGCCTGTGTTCTCTGCGGTCAAGGTGGAGCTGCTCATGGGGCGCCGTGGCCTGCAGCTGACGCCTCCTGGGGAGGCAAGCCATGGCACCGGGCCAGATTGGCGCCAGCCCCGCGCTCCTGTGGCTACCCCTGTCTGTGTTTCTGGCACATATCTTGATGCCATGAGTCCTGATTCTCCTGTGGCAAGGGCGTATGCGTGTTTTGCCTTACATGGGCCTTCATAAACCTGAGATGCACCTGTCTGTACTGTTGCAGGTGCAGGATCGGACTGTTACGGGCCGTGCATAACCACTGGAATAGACAATAGTAGAGATTTTTTATAAGAATTATAGAGTTCTTTAAAAGTTTTTTTTCGACTCTTGTAGAGGAAGTTGAAAAACCGCAAAGAGACAGGAATATTTTTTTGTGTAATTTTAATAACTATTTGAATATACATATAAAATATGAATGCGTCCTTGCTGTTCCTCACTGCGATTCATTGACATTGTTTCCCCAGCAGTGATAGCTTGCCTTGAGCGCATACATAAGGCCGAGTATGTCAGTTCGGCCGGAGGCCGTGGAGGGACTGAATGAACGCGCAGAGAGACATGGATGATATCTGCCTGAAACATGACAACGGCTGTGATTTTACCTTTCGCGGTCGGCTTTTTTCCGAGTGCTCATGGTATGACGAGGCACTCGGTATGTTCACGCGGCAAAAACTCTATGTGACTGATCAGAACGAGCAGGTGTATTATATTGTGCGTTCCTGCGGGCATGAGCGTACACGGCATGCCTACAAACTGACCATGCATGATGATACCTGCATTATTCACAACGGCGTCACCGAGATCTCCCTTAAGTTTGATCTGCTCATGCTGGCTGTGCGTGGGTTATGTGGGCTTGACGCTGGCGCTACTCCTTCTCTCACCATGGTGGAAGAAATGCTCAAGGCTGCCAATGCCTGAGGGTTGCCGGCTATAGGTGCGCACAGTCGGCGCAGAACGCATATACCAAGGCAGGGTGTCCTTTTTTGTGGGGGCATCCTGCCTTGATGCGTATTTGGGGATAGAAAAAAGATGGCAATGCCCTGCACCGTAGGTCCATCCTCCTGTCGCAGGGGTGTAATATCGCGGGATCAATGTCTTGGTGATACTAGGCTGGAATGCAGCAATGGCGCGTGGGCGCTATACTGACCGCACACTGGAGCGTGCCTTTCCTGACAGCAGGCTTATGCTGGACGCCTTCGCAGTGGTAGAATACGGCCTTGGGCAGGCGATTAGCCGACGCGGTGAGGTCCCGGCCTGCAGTGCCGGTTGTGACCACTGCTGTTGCCAGCCCATACCGGCAACGCCGCTGGAATTGCTTGTGCTGGAGGCCTATGTCCGTCACGTACTGTCACCAGAACAACGTCGCTCACAGCAGAGCGCCTTTGCCCCTTTTCTGGGCGAGAGGGAAAGCCTGAAGCATCCCTGCCCTTTTTTGCATGAGGGGCGATGCCTGGTCTATCCCGTGCGTCCCATTGCCTGCCGGCAGTTTATTGCTTTTGGCCGGGCATGCCGGCCGGGGGAAGATCCCACTGTAAGTCGTCCGCACGATATGCTGATTCCAGAGTATGCCTTCATGCACGCTGCGCTCGAGAGAACCCTGCCCTGGTATCGCGAGCGGTATGGCCTGCCAGCACATATGTCTCAAGAAAAAGTGCAGGCCTTTTTTCGTCGCGTAACTACAGTAGTGCAGGCGGCTCCCTGGGGTCACTGGTTTGCGCTTGCCTGAAGCGGCCAGACCTTGCAGATTTCTGCAGCAGTATGCGCAAATCCGCAATGCGCAAGGACACTGAGCGCGCCGTGCATGCCCGGGCTAAACGTCGTGCGTATTTTGCGCGAGCTGGATTACGCGCACCTCACCGCGCACCTCATTGACCTTTTTGCGGAAGCTCTGGCGGCGGTCCTCTCCGTCAAGCTGGCCTGCAATCCATTCCACCGTATGCAATACCGGGCGTTTGTCACGCAGGTTGATGCAGCAGCGGCCGATACCGATCTTGCAGGAAGGACAACCCACAATGACGGGCCCATCACACTCTCCAAAGGCTTCGGCGAGGCGTATTTGTTTTCTTGAGCGCAGCAGGTTGTAGATGTCCGGCGAGGTCATGGCCCCCATGCCGGATTCGCCGCAGCAGCCTGGACTTAGCGTAACCGTGGCTCCGCTGAAGGTCTGCAGCGCTTTGATCAGTTCTCCCTGCCCCTTGAGTTTGTGTACGCCTGCCCACTCGCAGTGGCAGGCACCATGATAGATAGCGCAGCTCCCCTCTGGCAATCGGGCCTTACGAGGAACATCCGTCAGCAGGGGCAGAACGAGCTGCCCCACGTCGCGTAGGCTGAGTTCGGGAAACTGGTTTTCCATGTGCAGACGTTCCAAACCGTCACGACACGAGCCACAGGCCGTGACAATGTGTTTGCAGTCAAAGCCCTGTTTGGTGAGGTTGCGCAGCATGGAGGCGAGATACTGTCTGTTCTGGGCCATATTGTCTTCAAAGGCGGTGTCCATGCCTGCGGCAAGTAAGGGGAAACCGCAGCACAGATGCCGAGGTGGCAGGGCCACGGCAAAACCTGCCGTAAGCAGGAGCATGAGCGAGGACATGCCAATGCGGTCATAAAAAAGTGCTCCTCCGCAACCGGGGAAATAGAGCACGCAGGGCATGCCAGGTACGGGGTCGGCAGGAGAGAATATAGAACCGCGGTGCAGCTTTAAGGATTCGTACAGATTAGTATAGCCCATTTTGGGGCCACGGCCAGAAAAGAGCGGACTTTTCATCCGCCGTTTCCACATGTCGGGTACGAAACCAAGAAACTTGTTTTGCATTTTCTGGCCCAGAGAGGCCATTTTGGCTGCCTTGGGCACGCGGTGGGGAATGTCATGCACAAGCCATTCCAGGGCATGCTCCTTGATGGGGTGCCCCCCCGCGCCTTCGTGCTCCAGCAGGGCACGGAGGGTCAGCGCCACCTCGCCGGATGGAATTTTTACAGGGCAATTGGCCATGCACCGGCCACAGGCGGTGCAGTGTTCCACCAAGTCGCGCAGGGCCTTGAGCAGCGGTTCGTCAATATTGCCCTTATTTACCTGACTGTAGTACACAGCCTCCAGTAGCATGCCCAGCACCATGTTTTTATTGCGGGGATGGTATTGCATGGAGCGCTCGGGATAGCACATGGAGCAGACCTGCTTGCACTTGCCGCAGCGCGTGCAGACCTGAATGGACGTGAGCAGGCTGATGAGCTTTTCCTTATCGGGCAGACCACTTTCATGGATATCGCGGATGAGGCGGTTGAAGGAGAAGGTGAAGGGACGCACAGGCAGCTCGCGGTAAACGAGTTTTGCCGGGTTCATGACATCGCGGGGATCCACACGCTCTTTGAAGGCGCGCAGGGCTTCCATTTTATCTTTGCCTAAAAAGGCAATCTTAGTGATGCCGATGCCGTGCTCGCCGGAAACCTCACCACCCATCTCCTGACATTCCGCCATAACGCGGGCCGCTGTTTCTTCGGCTTCCTCCAGCATGTGGGCGTCGTTGGAATTAACGGGAATATTCACATGGCAGTTGCCGTCACCAGCGTGCATGTGGCTGGCCACGACAATGCGGCTTGCCTCCATGTACTGTGCAATGCGGTCTATTTTTTTTGCAAGATGGGCATACTTGGCCTTGAGATTGTCCAGAAAGCCTCTTGCGTGGGCAAGAAGTTCCGTATCAGAAAGATCAGTGACGGGAACATCCCCCTGGGCGGCCTTGGACGCCTGTGAAAACTCACGGTTGAATTCCTTTTCTTCCATGGGGAAGCCGGGCAGACGTCCCACTTCCTGCAGGGCGCGACGGTAGGCTGCTGCGGTACACTCCAGGTTGATCTGCTCCAGAAAGAGGGCAAAGTCGGGAATGCGGTGCATGGGTATGACCACATCCTCGTTCATTTTGAAGCCGGAGGTACGCTTGGCAATGGCCGAGAGCCTGTGGCGGTCTTCCCAGAAATGGTCACCTTCCTTGTCGTCGGCTGCGACGATGATATCCACATTTTTCTGCTGCTCTACCACGCTGACAATGTCACCCACGCATTTGTCAAGCAGGTAGGGATCGTCGCCGTCCACTTGAAGGATGATGACAGAAATGGGCAGACCATCATATTTTTGCGATTTGCGCTTGTATTCAATGGCCTGAACATATTTGGCGTTGAATTCCTCCATGGCCGAGAGGTGGGCATAATCTCCTTCCCGGCGTATACGGTTGCGCAGATCCACCAGCTCGCGCACCACTATGGCGGCAGGCTGCATGGAACGCCCGAAGAACTCCAGCACCATGACGCGGCTATATTTGGGCTTGGGGTGGATGATGAAGCATGCTTCTGTAATGATGCCGTCAACACCTTCCTTCTGCATGCCAGGCAGCCCGCCCAACACTTTATTGGTCACATCCTTGCCGAGGCCCGGCAGGCGTATCTCGTCACCCCGCAAATGCACTACATTGCGCACGCCGCCGCTTACATCCTTAACCACAAAAACCGCGTTTTCTTCGGGCAAGATTTTATGCCGGGGATGGTTTTCACGCTCCACGGTGATGATTTCACCGGTAGGTGTGACCATGCGCCACCAGAGCAGATTGTCCAGTGTCGTGCCGTACTCAAAGGCGCTGGGCCCTCCGGCGTTTTCCGAAACATTGCCGCCCACGGTGGAAGCCTGCTTGGAAGCCGGGTCAACGGAAAAGAGCGCACCCCGCGCGTTCACGGCATTGGCTACAGCCTGGGTTATGGCACCGGCCTGGCAGGTGACGGTCATCGCTTCAAGGTCTATGGGGCCGATGCGTGTTAGCCGTGTAAGGCTGACAATGAGCGTGCGTTTGCGTGCAGGCACGGCTCCGCCCGTCATGCCCGAGCCGCCGCCGCGCGGAATGAGCGCAAACTTCATGTCATTGGCTAGGCGCACGAGTGCTGAAACCTGCTCGGTGGTATCAGGCTCAACCACCAGCAAAGGCAGTTCCATACGCAGATCCGTTGCGTCAGTGGCGGTCTCCACCAGGGCCGCAGGATTTGTGAGAATACACTCGTCGGGCAGAATTTTGTGCAGCGCATCCACTAAGTTTGCACGAAAGTCTGCTTCGGCCTCGTAGGCTGACCAGAAAATAGTGATGCCTTCGCTGATGGCAGTGGCATAGTAGTGCGCCAGCGATACCGAAGCCTTTTCAAAGCTGTCACCCACACTGTTGCGTACGGTTTCGGCATTAATAAAAGGATTGTAGGCGACAAGAAACAGTTCTTCTGCAATGGCTATGGCCAGATTGCGAACCGATTCCGGCCATTCTGCGAAATCGTCAATATTGATGCGCAGGATGCGGTTAACCACATAGTCGGGAGAAATGGAAATATGCGGACCCTTTTGGGGCATGATGCTCTACCTCGTGGAACTGCAGCGGTGATGCGCTGCTGGGGTTTGGCAAGTTCGCCGCAGGCATGTTTGCAATGGAAAAATTGATTTTTACGTATAATGTACGAGGATGGCAAGTCTCAGTATGCCCGTTCGCTAGCGCATGCAGGATGAAACGTGTCGGATTCTGTACCGAAAGAGGGGAAAAGCATTGTGTGAACCGTCGGCCTCGGCTATCATTACGGGTACAGAGAATGGCAATTCTCAAGAGGATATTATGACTGAAAACAATGTTCCTGCAAGATGTTTTTCATCATTGGCCGTATGGGCCATGTCCTTTGGCTGTGCCGTGGGGTGGGGCGCCTTTATTATGCCGGGTACAGCCTTCCTTCCCAAGGCCGGGCCGTTGGGGGCTTCGCTTGCTCTGGTGCTCGGCGGGCTTGCTATGGTGATCATTGCTGCGAACTATCATTACATGGCGCAACGGCATCCTGGCCCCGGTGGGGCATTTGGTTATGTGAAAGCAGTGCTCGGCAACGACCATGCCTTCCTCTGCGCCTGGTTTCTTTGGCTTGTGTACGCGGCCGTCAGTTGGGCAAATGCCTCTGCCGTTGTGTTACTGGTGCGCAATTTCCTTGGCAATGTTCTGCAGGTGGGCTTCCATTACACGCTGGCAGGGTATGATATTTATATGGGCGAGGTGCTGCTTTCTGTCGCAGTCATTGTGTGCGTCGGCTGTTTGTGCATGCTGCGCAACCGTACGGCCGTCGCCTTGAACACCCTTCTTGCCATAGTGCTTCTGCTTGGGGCCATTGGTTGCTTTATTGCCATTTTCGGGCAGCTGGATGGTGGCTTTGCCGCTCTGACGCCGGCCTTTGCACCAAAGAAAAACCCGCTGTTTCAGGTATTCAATATCTTGGCCCTTGCTCCCTGGGCCTATGTGGGTTTTGAAGCCGTATCCCATGTGACGGGGGAAATGTCGGGCAGACGTAGATTGCTTTTCGGGCTTATGGCAGCAGGCGTGATTGCCGCTGTGCTGACGTATGTGGCGCTTGTGTTGGTAGGGGCCATGCCGCTTTACGGCCTTACGGACTGGGGAACCTATGCCGTGTGGACGGAAAATGCGGATGCTGCCAATGCCAGTGCCCGTATAGTGGCCATGCCCGTGTTCAAGGCTGTGTCG
>JAFTDG010000031.1 GCA_017454325.1 Desulfovibrio sp.
CAGGCAATGGGGGTCATTCTGGTAGGCACGGCTCCGGGCGGTACGGCCTCAAACGTGCTCACCTATATTGCTAGAGGGGATGATCCCTAATCCGTGGCACTCACAGCAACGGCCACGCTTGTTGCGCTGGGTCTCATGCCTGTGCTCACATGGCTCCTGGGTGGGGTTTGGGTGCCCGTTGACATGGGGGCTCTTTTCTTTTCCATCTTGAAAATCGTTATTTTGCCCGTGGCACTGGGGCTTGCTGCACACCGCTACTGCGAGGGGCTGTGCGCACGCGCCCTGCCCTTTCTGCCTGCCGCATCCTCGTTGACTATCATACTGGTGGTAGCGGGCATCATTGCCATTAATGCAGACAACATCCTTACAACTGGTGCCACGCTCCTGCTGGTGGTCATATGCCATAATCTCTGTGGGTTGGGCATAGGCTATATTGCCGCCACCATCTGGGAATTTGATGCTCCGCGCCGCCGCGCCCTGTGCCTGGAGATAGGCACACAAAATTCCGGCCTGGCCTCGGCCCTTGCTCTGGCGCACTTCACTCCGGCTTCAGCCATCGCTGGGGCACTGTTCAGCGTGTGGCAGAACATTTCAGGAGCGCTCTTTGCCAACTGGTCCCATACGCGAAAAGCAGAATAAGGGAAATATGGGCCGTAATCTTTGACTACGGCCCATACCTGTGCCACTGTACAAGAGGAAATGCCGTACACACTGTTACGCAAAGGATATGCCATGAACAAGGAGATCATCAGCACCAGCACTGCACCGGGAGCCGTTGGCCCATACAGTCAGGGAGTGCGCAGCAATGGTTTTTTGTTTCTCTCCGGTCAGATTGCACTGGACCCAGCCACGGGCAAACTGGTTGGTGATACGGCGCAATGCCAGGCAGAGCAGGTTTGCAAAAACATTATGGCCCTGCTGGCTTCGCAGGGGCTTACTGCCGAATCTGTAGTAAAAACCACAGTCTTCATTACAGATATACAGACCTTTGCACATGTCAACGAAGTATACGCCAAGTATTTTACCGCTCCATGTCCGGCACGTTCCTGTGTTGAAGTGGGCAAGTTGCCTCTTGGTGCCTTGGTGGAAATTGAGGTCATAGCCGCTCTGTAACGGGGCTGACTGATGGCAAGCCAGCGGCATTTCTCGTACGGAGACATACGGCATGGATGACTGGTATGCAAGCGCAATAGGAATCTGCGCCCTACGTGCGCAACGGACCTTGTTGCGGTGCAGCCTGCCCCCCCGTCGTCGTGCGGGGTGTTCATTGCTGGAAATTAATTGTGGTGATGGACTTTTTTTACGACTACTGGGCAAATGCGGTTTTGATGTAACAGCCACAGACCCCAACCCCCACCAACGTGCCGCTGCCGCAGCGGTGGAGCCCCACGTAGAAATCCTGCCTGCCAGCGGAGATTGTTTGCCCTTTGAAAATGACAGTTTTGACCATGCCCTGTTACACATTACGGTAAACGAGGTCAATAATCTGGATGCCTGCCTGCAAGAGGCTTTTCGGGTGGCCAAGGCCGGGCTTTCGGTGACCTTCTGGAATACTTTTTCCTTGCCCTATTTGCAGTACCGACTGCACGGCGCTCACCCTCCGTGGCCTGATAAACCCTGCAACTGGTGGCGTATATGGCACAAGCTTAAGGCCTTGCACGCTGGTCATGTGTGCGCTGCAGGTACTCTGGCCTGCCCGGAAGGTCTGTGGCATTGCGACAGGGCGGCTGTTCTGTGCAATACACTTCGTCTCTGCCCGCCGCTGGGTGGCTGGAGCATTATATTTCTGGATATGCAGCCACCGCGTCCAGTTACACCATTGCCCTTGCGTTTGGAACACCAATGCCTGAAGCAACCGGAACCTGTACTGGAATTTGAAGACTGCGGCCATATGCATA
>JAFTDG010000032.1 GCA_017454325.1 Desulfovibrio sp.
ATGATGTGGAGAGCAGTGAAATCAAACTGGGCAGCAGCGGCTGCATGCTGATCATGCTGGCCCGCTATGCGGAGCTGATCAACGCGAAAAAATACCTGCCGCTCATGCGTTGCGTGGCGCGGGGTATCCTTGCCATGCAGGAAGAAGATGGCAGTTTTGTGCATGTGCTTAACAGCAAGGATTTTTCCCTCAAAGAGCGGTCGCGCATTGTATATTACGACGGCGAGGCCGTGTTCGGCCTGCTGCGGCTGTACAGCCTGACCAAGGACAAACAGCTGCTTGAAGCCTCACAGCGCGCCTTTGACCGCTTCATTGCCACAGACCACTGGAAAAACCACGACCACTGGCTTTCCTACTCGGTCAACGAGCTGACGCGTTATGCCCCGCAGCACAGGTATTTTGAGTTTGGCATACGGAATTTCAACGGCTACCTGAATTTTGTGGCCACCCGCGATACGGCCTATCCCACGCTGCTGGAGCTCATGCTCGCTGCCAATGAAATGCTGCACAGGCTTGAAGCCATGCCGGAGATGGCAGACCTCTGCAGCATTGTGAACCGCGATGCCTTTGTCCATGCCCTGCACCGGCGGGCCTATTTGCTGCTCAACGGCTACTTTTGGCCTGAATTTGCCATGTTTTTTGCAAATCCCGCCAAGATCGTGGGCAGCTTCTTCATCAAACACCATGCCTTCCGCGTGCGCATTGACGACGTGCAGCACTATATCTCAGGGTTTATAGGGTATGCGGAGCTGCTGCGCAGCAAGCCTGCAGGCATACAACAACCAAGCATCACTATGAGCGTCGACAAGGGCCAGCAGCCCATAATTTTCTTTGGGGGTGATGTTACCCTTGGTCGCAGGATGCACCGTGCAGATGCAAAACCGCTGGCCCATGTGACGTACATGCAACAGGCTGACGTACGCATAGTCAACTTGGAATGTGTCATTGCCAACGACGGATCCCAAGGCGTCATCAAAGGCGAAGGCGGCCCGTACTACTTCCATGCCCGTCCGGAGCAGACACACATCCTCGTGGATGCCGGCATAGATGTCGTTGCCACTGCCAACAACCACAGCGGTGATTACGGCCCGCAAGCCCTGCTGGAGCAGCGGGAATATCTCGACAAGGCCGGTATAGCCCATGCGGGAAGCGGCACTTGCCTGGATGAAGCGGCCAAACCGGCCTTTGTTCGTGCTGGAGCACTTACGCTTGCGCTGTTTTCTGTGGATACAACGCAAAAACACTTTGCCGCAAACCAGGAGAAACCCGGCACGCTGTATCTCCCCATAACGCAGCCTGACCGCTGGAAAGAAGTGCTTGGGCCACGTATAGCCGAGGCGCGACAATGTGCCCATCTGGTTTTTGTGGCTGTGCACTGGGGGGCAAACAACGCATCCGCACCTACGGAGGATGAGCGGGCTATAGGACGCCTGCTCATTGATCTCGACTGTGATGCCGTACTCGGCACATCAGCACATATCGTTCAGGGTGTGGAGGTATACCGTGGACGCCCGATTCTTCACGACGCGGGCGACTTCCTGTTTGATTCAAGGGAAAAGGTATCCCGTCCAGGAGGCTGTTTCCTGCTGGAAACCGGGCGTCAGGGAGTGACGGGCGTCAGATTTTATCCCTTGGATATCTGCTATTGTCACACACAACCTGCCACAGGCAATCGGGCAAGGGAAATGTGTGAGCAATTTGCCAAATCATGTCATGCCTTGTGGACAAAAGCGGTTGTGTCTGCAGAAGAAGCGTGTGTTACGATTCCACTTCCCAAACCGCCCGAAAGGGCACAGCCTGCACATCCCTGGAATGGCACATATACCTCTCACGCTATCCCTGCCCTGGAAAGCCCGCACAGCACATGGATTGCTGCGGAGGTGCCAGAGGATGCTGCCATTGCCCCAGTACAGCTGGGCCCGTTGACATTGGTGGGTTGCCGCATTCCGCCAAACCGTCTGACTATGACGCAGCGCCAGATGCTCTGGGTTGAAACGTGGTGGATGGTTCAAGAACCTGTGCATACGAGCTGTAGTATTTCTCTGCTCGGTGTACCCCTACGCAAATGCACAATGCCCCCGTTTGGCAATGGTATGGAGCACGAAGGCTGTGACTGGATGTGGCCTACCAACAGGTGGAAGCCGGGTACCATCTATCGCGAATGGTTTGGGCTGCGCCCGCCAAATCAGCCGCGGATGGTCAGCAGTGATCTGCAGCTGGAAATACGTGTTACATGCGGCACACAGACGTTCGGACCGTATATCTTTCCCACAACCTGTGCTCTGCGCCTGCCCAATTCTCCCTACTACAGGGGGGATGTGCCGGAAAGTGCCCTGCACTCCCTGCCGCGGCAGTGCTGGAATGCACAACAACTGGCAGATGTGACTGGTGGTACGTGGTCACCACCCCCACCAGAGGGCTGGTTTGTCAGTGCTGTTGTGCGCGGCTCGAAGCAGATCAGTATGGTTCCGCAGCCAGTGCTTTATGTGGCCAGCACCTCAAAAGATCTAGATTATCATGAACAGTTCAGTAAGCTGTCCAAGTTCTGGGACAGCCATAAGAACCTGCCGGTACTCACAAAGAAGACTGCTGGTGCCATAGTCTCCCATGTGGTTGCCAATCTCCCGCCGGAGTATCCGCAGCTTGTTGTATCTGACCCGATCAAGGCCATCATCGAACTGGGCCTGACGGCAAGGCGCAGGTTCAAGGGCAAAGTGATTGCCATTACTGGCACCGTGGGCAAGTCGAGCGTTGCATCCATGCTGGTGCATGTGTTGCGCAAGCGGCATACTGTGCATACCACCTATGATAATTACAATTCGCGGGTCGGGGTGCCGGTGGTACTTGCAAGCCTTCCCCAGGATACCGATTTTGCAGTCATTGAGATAGCCCAGTCAGCTCTGTGGATGCGCAGGGGGCCCATTACGCTTGATATTTGTCCGGACGTGAGCGTGATTACCGAAGTGGGCCTGTCCCAGACGACGAATGCGTCCATTCGTAGCGTCATGGATGTGGCACGTTTCAAGTCCAGAGTGTTTCACGGCCTTACAGATAACGGTATTGCCGTTTTTTCTGACCATCTTGAGGGTTTTGACCATATTTTGTCTACAGCACGCACACATGCTGCACGAAGTATCATTTGTGGCTCCGGGCAACACGCAACTTCACAGATTACACACATCCAGGATACGGCAAACGGTCACCACGTGACCGCCAGCATTGAAGGAATACCAATAGAATTTGATGTTACACCGCATGGCATGCCTTCCATACGCAATACCATGCTTGTGCTGGGTGTGCTTGCTGCGGTGGGCATTGCCCCACAGGAAGGCATAGAGGCCCTGAAATCCTACACGCCTTTGTACGGCCGCCTTGAGTACTCGGACTGCCTCTGGGAAGGCAGAAATATCAGAGTCATCGACGATAGCTGGAATGCCGAGGTTCTTTCCTTCAAGAGAGCGCTGGATGCAGCCCCCTATATGAAACGTGAGAAACAGGGAAGGTTGATTGCCGTTCTCGGCCGCATAGTCCATTTGGGTGCAAAGGCCAAAG
>JAFTDG010000033.1 GCA_017454325.1 Desulfovibrio sp.
CCATGCAGAATGGCGGGAAAACCCTTAACGTGGTCAATGGCACTGTGCAGGGTGGTGAAAACAGTCTTACTCTGGAAAGCCTGAAGGCCGATGCCTCGGGCCCTGCTGTTTCCTACACAGGCTACCTGGCGGGCACGGGTGCTACCCTGACGGGGACAGGCGAACGTATTCAGGTATCCGTGTATCATGACACACCCCTTGATTTGACAGAGTTGGCTGACCTGGGCGACGGTACCTCCATTTTTTCGTATCTAAGCCTCCATCCCGTGGTGGGTTCTGATGATCAGGGACAACGTGATGTGACTGTCACTGATGCACAGTATGCGCATCTCACCATTTGGGATCAAAAGATTGAAGAGCGTGATTTGGATATCGTGCGCGTGGTCAACGCCTCCGATCCGGAAGAACCTGTTGAGCTCACCCTTAACACAGCAAATTCGCCCACTGGTTTTACCCTGTATGCCAATGTGCCTGGCAGCACCATCAAGGCGGACGGGAACCTGTGGTTGTACGATTCCATCAGTGGCGGCGATGAAACGCAGTGGACGCGAGGATCTATTGATACAACCTTTGACCATCTCGACCTGGCTGATGGCACCCAGCAGAATGACGTGCATCTTACAGCAGCGCAGCTGGCCAAATTCACAACCATTACCGCTGATGCGCCGGAAGCAGATACATATGGAAATCTGTCGTCCGATACACTGACGCTGCACGACGTGCTGAACGGTACCCAGAACGCCACACCAGGTGCGGCAACCACATCCTACGAAATCAGTGACGGTGTTAGCAAGGATGTAAAAATTGTCCTGGCTAAGGGGGACAACGTGGTCACCTGCTCCGACAATGGGTCATGGATTGAACTGGGTTCTACAGGGGACTACGGCGACCATCAGGCGACAATCACCTTGGGCGAGGGCGCGGATCATATCATGTTTAACCGCGCAGGGAAGGTTATTTTTGCTCAGAACAAAGAAGGTGTTGTAGACCGTATTGACGAACTTGGCCTTTGGGTCAATTCCAGCGACAGTACAAGTGATTTTGCCACTGAAGCGCGGATTATTTCCTTTGCCGAAAATTTTGGCATCACCAAGGCACTGACCATAAATGGTGCTGACGCCACGGCTGCTGAACGGCTCAAACCCCTTGTTGGAGTTAACCAAGACCTTGATGTCAGTAATGCAATCTTCCTCTGGCAAACCGACAGTAACGACCAGCAGAGCGTTATCGAAGGGCTTTTTGCCGATGCTAATGATGATGCTGTGAGCAAGTTCTTCCTGACCGGCACGAACCACGCCATTGTGTTGGCGGGGGCGGATGTGTATTTTACGGGTAATCCCGAGAGCGCACCGCGCAGTGGGGAAGTGTCCGTGTGGGATGTCACGAGAACACAAAGCGATACTGAAGGGGGGGCCTACGACGCCACGCTGGTTGCCACCATGGGTGTTAACTCGCCGTCAGACATCTACGCGGAGTCTCTGGGCATTGAGTTTGCCTAGGGCGCTTGACTGATAACCTTGAAAACATCCCGACATACTATGTGTGCCGGGATGTTTTCACTTTATTGAGAAATTTTTTGTAACGTAAGCGCTCCGAGAACTGCATCTCCCCATAGGGTGTAGTGTGCTTGTGTAGACACAATCTAAGCCAGTTACGCTGTTGGTCAGCAGGAGAATGCAAAAATCGTTCTTGGCAATATCCAATACTACGAAGTATACATCTTCCTAGTTTGATTCCTTTACTTCTGATGTGTTTCAAGATCAGCGTTGGCACGTTAAATTTTTGCGAGCGTACAGCTTCTTGTGGACTGTGGTTACGCTATCATCCTGCCAAACGAATTTTGGGGCTGTTACAATGACATTTTCTTCAGCAACCACTCTTGCCGCTTTTAAGGCTTATGACATCCGTGGTCGTGTTCCAGATACTCTGAATGCTGATCTGGCGTTCGCGTTGGGACGTTCTCTGGTAGAAGTCCTTCCCTCCACTTCCGTCGTCGTGGGGCATGATGCCCGTCTATCTGGTCCTATGCTCTCCGATGCACTTACAGCAGGTCTTCAGGCCGCTGGAGCAAAAGTCACTGATATTGGGCAGTGCGGCACAGAAGAAATCTATTATGCAGCAGCTAATCAACCTTTTGACGCCGGCGTCATGATTACGGGCAGCCATAATCCTGCTGACGAGAATGGTTTTAAAATCGTGCGCGGTGGTGCTGTGCCCGTAAGCGGTGATTCTGGACTTAACGAGATTCGTGACCGTGTAGCCCAAATTCTGGGTGTTACACCCAGTAAGGCGAAGGGCGACCATGCCTCCTTTAGGGCAGATTATGTGAGCTGGTTGCTTTCGTACAGCGGACTCAGTGGGCATTCGAATACGGGCCCACGACTTAAAGTCGTGGCGGATGCCGGCAACGGTTGTGCAGGTCTTGTGCTTAAAGAACTTGCAGAGCATTTGCCATTCGACCTGGTACCTTTGCACTGGGAGCCAGACGGCAATTTCCCCAATGGGGTGCCAAACCCTCTTTTGCCGGAACGCCGTGCCACAACTGCTAAAGCAGTATGCAATGCTAGGGCAGATTTTGGCATTGCCTGGGACGGTGATTTTGATCGTTGCTTCCTGTATGACGGCGAAGGCAGATTTATTGAAGGGTATTACTGTATCGGCATGCTTGCGGCTGAATTGCTGCGTGAGCATCCTGGTGCCAAAATCGTGCATGATCCTCGTGTGTATTGGAATACTCGTGACGTCGTGCTGGCAGCAGGAGGCGTGCCTGTTATGTGTAAAACAGGACATGCCTTTATTAAGGAGCGTATGCGCGCTGAAGACGCTCTCTATGGTGGCGAGATGAGCGCGCATCATTATTTTCGTGATTTTGCGTATTGTGATTCCGGCATGCTGCCTTGGCTCCTCGTGGGTGCACTGTTGTTGCGTACAGGCAAAACGTTGGCAGAGCTTGTGGCTGAGCGTATGGCAGCGTATCCCTGCAGTGGGGAGATTAACTGCAGAGTGGAGGACGCAAAGTCCCTTTTGCAGCAGATCCATGATCATTATGTAAGTAAAGCCTCTGTTGTCGACAATCTGGATGGCATAAATATGGAGTTCAAAAATTGGCGTTTCAACGTACGCATGTCTAATACAGAGCCCCTTGTACGATTTAATGTAGAAACGCGCGGCAGTAAGCCATTGCTTGAAGATGCAACTGCAGGGTTGCTCGCATTTGCTGCAAGGTACGGTGCCGTACGGTTGTAAAGAAGGGATAATTTTCTTGGTTCCTCGGCGCAGCGTGTGTAATCCAAACCATGGCATTGTACTTTGACTGTAGTTGTTCCGTTGTTTACGGTTATCTCTCCCCAATGGGGGATAAACTGCCTATGAACGCTAACGACATCATGACATTGGGGCGGGGCAGACACCTCACAGATGTTACAGATTTCATCTTTGTGGATGCCCTGGGCAGTCAGGCAATTGGCGAAGGGGTAGACACTAATATTTGGTATGTGCATACCTCGGCAGGTGTAGTGGACAGCATGAGTGTTAAACTCGTGGGCACCCTTGACGGTACGGGCATCCCGGCAGGCAGTTTCTGGGGGGCGGAACACAGCTTCGATTCTGCTGAAGGCTAATAACTATCCCCAATGTGTAAGGGCTCTTTGCATGGGGGAAAAAAGCCCCAGTCTCATTACTAAAACCCCAGTAGCAATGTACTCGCTGCTGGGCTTTTGGGTTGAGTTCAGCTTCCCCTTGCCCTTTGTTGTTGCTTCACCTATGATTTAGAGCATGA
>JAFTDG010000034.1 GCA_017454325.1 Desulfovibrio sp.
CAGACACGTCGAAAAAGATGGCTGTAAAGGCTTTACAGACATGTCAAAAAAAATGGCAGTAAGGTAGGGAATACCCTCACTGCCTTTCTCAAAAGTGGCAGCCCCAAAAATTGGCATGCTGGCATGCTTCTGCACTCCAAAAATCTGCGTTCAGGGGGCTGTTTGATGAAAAATCGGCATGCAGGTTTGTCAGCCGTTAGGGGCATTTAGTGGGGGTTCCAAAGTTTGCCTTTGGAGGGGCTGCCTTGATTTTGTGTGGGGACACCTCAAAGAGAAAACCGATAACGCAATTTGGGTGTGGTGTCAGCAAAAGGTGTATGTTGTTTTTTCGTCGGAATGCCCTCGTGCGAGTTCATTTTTATCATTCATATTTCACGCACAAGCTGATTTTTTGTGCACACAGGTCTGACAGCATTGTATGCACTTGTGAGGGTCGGGGCAGACTTCTGAAGGGGGGGCCCCCCTTGGGGCATATCCAGACCGACACCCTACATTTCGTCGATGTCTTTCCTTTGGTTAAAGAAGTCCCAATGGCATCTATCACACATGACGCAAACCCTGCCGCAGCCAAGCCATAAAAGCGTCGGGTGTTGTTTAACAAACGAGGCCACCTCTGGCGGTTTCTTCGTGTTCATGGCTCAAAAAAGAACATGAAGGCGTTAGTCCGTGAAGTTCCTATCCGAGAAAGTCTGATAACGGTTTTTGAGTTTTGGCGTAGTGAGGATGTTCGTAGTGGATGTGAATATCTGGTTCACTGTCGTGAGAATCCAATCGTATCCATAAAGACTGTGTGACATAAAAGCTTAAAAAGGAAGGGATACAACGAAGGATTCGCCCTTACGACTTAAGGCATGCATTTGGTACGGAGATGGGTGCAGCAGGAGTGGATTATAACACTGTAGCCAAGTTGATGGGGCATAGTAATCCGGTCATGATGCTGACACACTATGCGTATGTGATGGACAAGCAGACGCTGCAGGCAGTGGAGAGTCTTCCTGAGATATCAGGTTTAGCGTTGCCTGAGGCTTGAGTGCCCCAAATGTGCCCAAAGCTTATGAAAGGGGCCCAAGAAAATCTTGCAACCCCTTGTTTTTACTTGAGCTCTTGACCAGGATTGAACTGGTGACCTCATCCTTTGCGGGAATATGGTAGTATCCTCCCGCTGTCTTGCCGCCAGAAAGAAAGCGTTTGCTCCCGTCCACGGCAATGAATTGAAGGGATTGCACCGTGCCGGACGCATCCATCACGGGAACAATCATTCGCCCATTTTTAGCCACCCGTAGCCCTAGAGAAGCAACGTGCTTTTTCACGAGATATAGATGATCTGCAGGGGCAGGGGCGCAACCTTCCATATAGAGGCCGCCAACGTTGCCGCCTTCGCTTGGCACTTTGCCCGTTCCACCTCAGCCGCCGCTTTGTCAGCCGCTATACGTTGCCGCAGTGATTGACGTTCTGCCTCGGTCATGCTCCGTTCAGTTTTAACACTACACGTGTTGGTATAGCCAGTCGTCCAGTTCATAAACCAAATTGTGGGCGGGGGATCCAAATGCGCGATATGAGCTCCATCATTGCCGTGGGGCTTATCATTTGTACCACAACGATGGATGGTACCATCAGCGATGATTTCTCCACGTGGCAGAAGCCCGCATCATGCAGAATGTCACCAAACGTATGGAGGACATTACTCATCGTACCTGCCTCACACATAATAATACATCCTGTACGACTTGCCAGAACAACCCCTTCTGGGTTAAAAGCAGTACATCAAGTTTGCAATTTTGGGTGCTGCCTTGCGCCAACAGGGCAGCGCCGCTCTTGTCTTTATTTTTCATTTTTAATTCCTCCTTCTACTTGTGCATTTAGCTTTTCAATCAATGCTTGGATATCTGAAACGCGGTATGCCCGCACTCGTGGACCTATGGATATAGGCTTGGGGAACCTCCCCGATTTGACACCCTCGTACCATGCGGTAGTCCCCACTGGGATGAGCTCAAGCACCGTTTTTAACCGTATAAATCCCGTTTCTGGCAATAGATTCTGTCGTTGATCAGACATAAAAAAAAACCTCCGTAAATTTTTTTACAGAGGTATAATGATCGATATGCTAATAAGTTACAAAGGTATAACAGAATAATTATTTATTTTTTCATTGGTATATTTATTTATCTTTTATAAACACTCCGTTTATATATTGGTATAAAATTAATTTAGATATGGTATATGTATTTTTCTGGCTGTGAAATATAGCCATTTGCCGGTATATACGTGCTTTACATTGCTCTAAGAAATATTTTTTTCGGTATATTGTTTTATCATATTACGCGCAACTTGTTCGAATCCTTGACTATCCATAATTTTCCCATCTCTAGACATGCCGGTTTCATGAACCAAAGCACCTAGAATAACCAGTGAGAGGCCGTTTTTGCGGATGGCATTTTGGGTTCCGCCGCTGTCTTTAGACTCTCGCAATTGTCGATTATACTCATTGCCTTGTGATAACTCACAAACAGCTTCTTCCTTGCTTTTTCCACTCATTAACATCTTTGCAAATAATTTTGGTATACCATATATATAATCAAGTATTTTATTTTTTTCTTCTAATATACTAATGTTATTCTTAAGTATATCTATTTTTTTATAAAGCTCCTTCTCTTTATTTTTTAAAATATTTACTTCATCTAATGTAAATGGTCTTTCATTTATTATTGACATAATTCTATTATGAAGATTAAAATTTTCAATTTCTATATCTCTCATTTTCTTTTCGTACATAGATATATCATATTTCTTTAAAAAAGGCATCTCTTCATCTTCAATTATATTAATATCTCTAATTAAAAAATAAAGAATATTATTACATATATTATTATTGTTAATTTTATTTGAAATAAATTTTTTTTCATCACCTGCTATATAATAAATTACAGGAATTTCTTTAAATTTTTGATCAGATAATATTTTATAAGAGAAGATTTTACCAAGAATAGGTTTAAGTATATATACATCTTCATTTACATTTCCTGATAATGGGAGAATCCTTTCATAAGGTTGTAATTTAACTGAAAAAACTTTATTTTCTAATTTTGGTAAGTTTATAAGATCAAGAAACTCATTCTCTGTAATATCTTCCCATCTTTCAAATAATTCCCATGGTGATATACAATCAAACCTACTGCATCTAATTATATCATTCATAAACTACATATCCTATATATTCATTGTATTCCTTAATTTATCTAGATAGTCTGCCCATTCCTGCATCATACAACGGCGTTCCGGCAGGTATACAGCATGATTGTACGCTGCCCGGACGGCGTTCTTTTCACCGTGGGCAAGCTGTGCCTCAATTACGTCTGGACGGTAGCCCTGCTCATTGAGCAGGGTAGAGGCCATCCCCCTGAAACCGTGGATGGTCATTGTCTCTTTGCCGTAGCCCATGCGCCGCAGGGCATTGAGTAGACCCATATCCGATATACAGCGTGTGGCCGAAAAAGTGGACGGGAATACAAGCCCGGTCGGGCCAGAAAACTCCCGCATTGAACGGAACAGATTAACCACCTGCGATGCTAGGGGGACAACGTGAGGACGGCGCATTTTCATGCGTCCGGCAGGGATAACCCATGTTGCGGTGTCGAGGTTGATTTCTTCCCATGTGGCGGCCCGCAGCTCACCAGAACGAACAAAAACATACGGCAGAATGCGCAGGGCATGGCAGATTGTCGGCTCGCCTCGGTAAGCGTCTATATCCCGCAGCAGGCAGCCAACGTCGGCAGGTTCAGTGATGGTGGCATAGTGGCACGTCTGGACTGGTGTAAGAGCTTCTGTCAGTCCCGCCGCCGCATCATGCTTCACAATGCCGGAAATGCGGGCGTAGCGCGTCACCTGCCCGCAAAGTTGCGCGAGTCTGTGCGCCGTTTCAATCGCTCCCCGTACTTCGGCCTTCTGTATGGCCACAAGAAAGTCCGCAGCTTCAAGGTCGGCAAGAGGCACGTTGCCCAGATAGGGGAAAAGCTGATTCTCAAGCCGGGAGAGAATTTTTTTTTGATGGCCCGCCGTCCATGCGACTCGCTTTTTTTCGTACCATTCCCGCGCCACAGCCTCGAATGTTTGCCCTTTAGCGACTTCAACCGCCACGGCTTCGGCCTTGGCAATCCTACGCTCTTCTCCAGGGTCGAGCCCTTGCCGTAGAATGTCCTTAATCTCTGCCGCCCTGTTACGCGCCTCTTTTAGGCCAACGGCAGGATAAACTCCAAGGGAGAGACGTTTTTCCTTGCCCCCAAAGCGATACTTAATGCGCCACCACTTGCCCCCATTGGGGGCAACTTCAACGTACAATCCTTCACCGTCAGACAGCTTGTAGCGTTTTTCCTTAGGCTTCGCCGCACGTATGGCGGTATCCGTCAACTTGAAGGGCATGGGGGCAACTCCTAGGGGCGCAAAAGTTGCCCCCTTTTGTTGCCCCCAAAGTTGCCCCCTTTTGTTGCGGATGTCAACGCACCCTAGCGAACACTAGCAACCAATAAAAACGAAGAAAACCCGCTTGGCTCAAAGCTTTGCGGGTTTTCTCGAACTTGTATGAAATCTTTGTTGGTGCCGAGGGCGGGACTCGAACCCGCACAGCATTCGCCACTGCCACCTCAAGACAGCGTGTCTACCAGTTCCACCACCTCGGCTCAACATTAAGAATAGCTCAACGCTGACCATATGGCAAGCATTTTTTATCTGGCAAGGCTTGCGCTTGCAGGATGATGTGAGTAAATTCATCAATTCGTAGAGTACGAATACACGCAATGTTACCTACAAGGCTGGAGATGCGGCATGGAATATTTTGATGAGGCGGAATTATGGAGCAGGGAACACATTGAAGAAACGCAGGTCATCCGCCTGCGCAATACCCTTGCGCGGGTACGTCAATGCGAATTTTACCGTACACGTTTAGATGAGGCTGGAATCGGGCCTGACACTATTCGGCATCCAGATGATGTACGAAAGATTCCCTTCACCACCAAGCAGGATTTGCGCAGTCAATACCCCACGGGTCTTTTATGCGTGCCGCAGAGTGAAATCGTACGCATGCACTGTTCCAGTGGCACCACGGGCTCTCCCGTCGCCATCTGCCATACGAAAAATGACATCAACTCCTGGGCCGACCTTATGGCGCGCAGCATGTTTATGGTAGGCGTTCGCAAGGAAGATGTCTTTCAGAACATGTCAGGCTATGGCCTGTTCACGGGAGGTCTCGGCATCCATTTCGGCGCAGAGCGTATTGGCTGCATGACCATTCCAGCGGGGGCCGGCAATTCACGCCGACAGATTAAACTGGCTCTCGACTTCCATACCACAGTTGCTCACATACTCCCTTCGTATGCCCTCATTCTTGGCCAGCATCTGCAAGAAATGGGCATGGACCCACGCGAGTTCCCCCTACGCATCGCCGTGGTGGGGGCAGAGCCGTATTCCGAGGAGTACCGCCACCGCATTGAAGACATGTTCAACATGAAAGTCTATAACTCCTATGGTCTTTCTGAAATGAACGGTCCTGGCGTAGGCTTTGAATGTCTTCTGCAAAACGGCCTTCACCTATGGGAAGACGCCTATATTCCCGAAATCGTCAACCCGGAAACAGGAGAGCCTGTTCCGGATGGCGAGGTGGGTGAGCTTGTCATGACATGCCTGTGCCGCGAAGGCATGCCCATCTTGCGCTATCGCACCCGTGACCTCACACGCTTCCTGCCAGGTGAATGTGCGTGCGGCCGCCACCATCGCCGTATGGATCGCATTCTTGGTCGCGCCGATGACATGTTTATTATCAAAGGGGTCAACATATATCCCATGCAGGTGGAACAGGTCATCATGACATTTCCCGAAGTGGGGCAGAACTACCTCATCCTGCTCGAAAATGATGGTATTGGTGATGTCATGCGTGTACAGATAGAAGTACGCGAAGAATGCTTTGTGGAAGACATGCGTGTGCTCCACAATCTGCAAAAAGCCATTGCCATGCGCCTACGCGATGAAATTTTAGTCACGCCAAAGGTAGAACTGGTGGAAAGCAACAGCTTGCCCCGTTCCGAAGGAAAAGCCGTACGTCTCAGGGACGAGCGCGCCAAAAAATAGACGTCTCCGGAGAAGACATGGATTTTTTGCCGTTCCCTGTGTCCGCACTGCTTGCAGGGGCTTTTATCGGATTGCTCGGCTTCGTGCTGTTGCTCAATATTTTTGGTCTGCCCGCCAACTGGATATTACTGGGGTTAGTAGCTCTATGGAAGACATTGCATCCGAGTGCTGACATGGGGCTTGTCTTCTGGGTACTGCTCGTGTTTATCGCTTTAATGGGCGAGGCTTTGGAAATAGGCCTGCAAATCTTTAATGCTAAACGGTACGGCTCCAGCTCTTCGGGTACTTTTGCAGGCATGCTGGGAGCTATTGCCGGTGCCATCTTACTGGCTCCACTGTTTTTTGGTCTCGGTGCCCTGCTTGGCGCACTGGCAGGTGCATGGACAGGGTGCTTTTTGCTGGAGTATTTGAAAGGACGCCCCCTACACCAAGCGATCAACGCGGCCTTTGGCGCCATGATGGGCCGTTTTTTGGGTACGGTGTGCAAATGCGGGGCCGGCGGCTGTATGCTGGCCCTAACTGTCAGACGCATCTGGCCACCACTACCTCCTGAAGGAATACCGTCTGTCCCTTCAGACATGCCTGCAAGCGTCGTCCTCTCGATAGTGCAGAACCTGTGCTGAAAAGGAAGACAGGCATGCTGCTCGATGGCCTTGAAATCATACTCGTGAAAACGCGCTTTCCAGAAAATATCGGAATGGCAGCGCGGGCGTGCGCCAATATGGGCTGCCCCACGCTGCGTCTGGTTCAACCGGAACGCTGGAATAAACAAAAAGCTGTTCCCCTGGCCACGCCCAAAGGACTGGAAATTCTTGACAAAGTAACCGAACATACTGAACTCACAGCAGCCGTTTCCCAAAGCTCTCTGGTTATCGGCACTACAGCAAGAGTGGGCGGGTGGCGCAAGGCGCTGTTAGCGCCGCATGCTGCAGCTCAGGCTGTTGCCGCAGCACTGCAGCGTGGGGAACATGCCGCTCTTGTTTTCGGGCCAGAAGACCGTGGGCTCAGCAATGAAGATATCACCCATTGCCAGCAACTGGTCACTATTCCCACAGATGCAGGGGCACATTCGCTCAATCTTGCACAGGCCGTACTGCTCATGCTCTATGAATGCGCCAATGCGGTACGCCGCATGAATGCCACCCCAGCGACGCAGGAACAGTTGCGCGATTCTCAAGAAAAAGAATCCCTTCTGCCCAATGGCAGGCGGGTGACTGCTGCCGAACAGGAACGCCTCATGCACGAGATCAGGGACATGCTGCTTCGGCTGGACTGTCTGCACGGCAATAACCCTGACTATTTTTTACAACCATGGAGGCGCTTCTTCGGTCGCGCCGGCCTGCTGCGTCACGAGTACGATGCCCTTATGGGGCTGTGTCGGCAGGTACGCAATAAACTCGAAAGGTGACATAATGAACATTCTTTACCGTGGCAGTTTTCTGCGGGAGGGATTGCAACAGCTTGGTCATAAGCTGCTGCCCCTGCACGCTTCCTCGGGCAGTCTGACGGTAGCTGCTGCGGCAACAGGATGCACAATAGATTTGGTGCTGCTGGAAATCCATGGTGCCAGCATGCTTCCCATAGACATATACGCCTTTGAAGGACGCATTGCCTTCTACTGCATAGATTCCACAATCAATGAATTCTGGCTTTACGATATCTGTACCCTGGCTGACGATGTCTTTGTGGATCAACTCCCCTCTGTCGCACACTTTGCTAAGCACGGCATCCGGGCACAATGGCTTCCCCTGTGCGTTGAAGAAGGTGCTTTCAGAAAACCAGTGCAACCAAAAACAATCGATATGGCCTTTGTAGGCACGATGTCTCGCACAAGAATCAAACGTGCCAATATGCTTACGCTGTTGCAACGCCATGTTAATGTGCATGTGCGCGAGGGGGTATCCCCTGCTGTCATGCAGGATATCTTTGCTTCTGCCCATATAGTGCTCAACGAAAATTTCTTTGATGGTCTGACGCTTCGTGTGTTTCAGGGGCTTGCCTCGGGGTCTGCCCTGTTGACAGAGGAGGGCCAGGGGCTAGAAGAATTATTCTCTCCTGGTGACCATCTGGTTAGCTTTACTCCCGCCACGTTACTGGACTGGGCTGAAAAGATGCTCACCAACCCCGGGTACTACACCGACATGGCGGCTGAAGGCCAACGCGTGTGCCGCCAGAGACATACCTCGCGCATACGGGCCATGCAATTTCTTTATGCTCTCCAAAGCGGTGCGGCCTCCAATCCGCGCAAAGACACGCAAACACGCCGTAAATTCGAGGCCTGCGGACGCTGTTGGCGTTTAGTACGGTATGGCAGTGACAGTGCCCAACCTGTACGTGACCTTCGCAACACACTGGCAATACAGGATGAGGTAGACTGGAAAAGTGCAATGCTGCTGGCTGACATGGAGATGCGACGCGGCAATACTACAGAGGCGGAAAAGCTCTACACAGGCATTTGTGGCCAAGGACAGCCTTTCCCCTTTCTTCGTCTTGCCCTGTTGCGCTTGCGGCAGCAGGATACTGAAAGTGCAGTCGAATTAATGATTGAAGCCATCAGGCAACTGCCACCAGAGGGCATGTGCTCTTGCCGTCAGCTCCTACAAGAGCTAACCAAAGCGCATAGCATGGCTGCATACCTGCTTGTCATGGGGCATATCTACCGCATCATGGGGCAGCCCCTGTTTCCGGGCTTTGCCAAGCGTGATGATGACCCCTGCCCTGATACTGCAGTGGAGTTTGCCTGCAAAGCCTGGGCACTGGAACCGTCTGCCGAAGCCGCTGATATCATGCTGGATTGTGCAATCCCGGCAGGTGTAGGCGGAGAGCTGCTTCCTCTGTTGTTAGAGGGCATTACGCAAGGCATACTTAACGATCCGCAAATCATCGCAACAGCACAACTGGCATATTCCTACTATGCCCCTGACGTAGCGGAAGCGCTGGTTGATGCTCTGCGCAAAAGCGGACGGCTATAACGTAAGAGATGACAATATGAAACTGCTTCTCGGCTGCGTGAACAGTGCTGTTTCCCTGGTAGGCTACGACTGGGATACCAAGACATCCTTCTGGTATTGCCCCGGCAACCATCTTCGCGTATGTGGCGTACACGCTGCAGCAAATACACTCTGGATATCTTCAGACAATACCCTGACTGCCCTCGGGGGAGAGACTCCGAGCGTCATCAACCTGCCGGGGCCGCATGATAATCTTGCTCACAGTGTCAAGGCCCTCGGCCGCGATGTGCTGGGCGTGGCTGATACGGGTAATTCCCGGATACTGCTGTATGCCGACAAACGCAACGTCATGGAGTACGCCCCCCTTGATGGCTGGGAATGCCCTTTACCGCAAGACGCCATTCACCTCAATGATATGATAGCTTGGCGCGATGGCATCCTGGCATCGGCATTTTCCTACCAGCCCTTTGCCTTTCTCAAACACGGCCGCCCAGGCTGGAAACAGGACAATCTGGGTGTACTTTTTTATATGCGGCATCACGGCAGGCGTACCGTATCAAGCATAGTTGCTGCAGGGCTCAACTGCCCCCACTCCATAACAGAACATGAGGGGGACATCTACTGCTGCTCTTCAGCTGACGGCACATTCCACCGCTTCTCGCCCACTGACGAAGGGCAGCTGGAACAGGTTGCATCCTGGCACATTACTGATGACCATTTTTTACGTGGCTGTCTGCGCGTAGCTGATGGCTGGATACTCGGAGGAAGCTCCACCAGGCATGTAGAAGGCGACACATCTTCCGGCATGCTGCTCTATTTTCTCTCTGATGACGGGCAGGTCGAATATCACCAGGTAGCCCCTGTTGGTGAAATATACGACATTCTTCCCTGGAATGAATGTCTTATGCGCTCTGTGGCCAAGCAGGCGCTCTCTCTGCCCCAATTACCTCTGGAAGGTACATTTCCGCCACCTTGCGGCGTAACATTCTAGCCGTCCGGCTCATTACAGGTTTGACACAATACATCAAATACTCTATGAATTTCTCCCCTGTATGGCGTACTGGCAACAATGACAAATTCTGTTTGCTGCAGTAATGCCTTTCGGGCCACGCGACAGATATCATGTCGTATGTTTTCAGCAGGGGTAACACCACACATTCAGTCGGCATACACTGCCGATTGTGGATAACACCATGTTCGAGAGCCTTTCCGACAGACTTTCCGGTGTCTTCCGTACTTTTGGCAAGCAAAGCCACCTTACGGAAGAAAATGTGCAAGCAGGCCTGCGCGAAGTGCGCCTGGCCCTGCTTGAAGCCGACGTAAATTTTCAGGTAGTCAAAGACTTTGTTGAACGCGTACGCGGCAAGTGTCTGGGGCAGGAGGTTCTCAAAGGCGTAAGCCCGGCACAGCAGGTTGTCAAAATCGTTCATGAAGAGCTGGTAGAGCTTCTGGGCGGTGCAACTGCGGATCTCAACCTGCAGGGCCAGGAACCGGCAGTTATCATGCTGGTGGGCCTGCAGGGTTCTGGTAAAACAACATCTGCGGGGAAAATTGCCAATGTGCTGCGTAAACAAAAAATGCGGCCATATCTTGTTCCTGCCGACGTATATCGCCCCGCAGCCATTGACCAGCTGACCGTACTCGCAAAGCAGCTGAATATGCCCTGTTACCCATCCACGGTAGACATGAAGCCCGTGGATATTGCCCGTGCTGCCATTGTTCAGGCCCGAGAGGCGCAGGCAACAGTGCTATTGCTGGATACTGCTGGTCGTTTGCATGTGGATGAGCCCCTCATGCAGGAACTGGTTTCCATTAAGGAAGCCGTGCATCCTCAGGAAATTTTGTTTGTGGCGGATGCCATGACCGGTCAGGATGCCGTGACGGTGGCTAAGAGCTTCAATGACCGGCTTGGACTCACAGGCGTAGTGCTGACAAAGATGGATGGCGATGCCCGTGGGGGCGCTGCGCTCTCCATCCGTGCAGTCACCGGTGCGCCCGTAAAATTTGTGGGTATGGGTGAAAAACTCTCTGAGATAGAGACATTCCACCCGGACCGCATCGCGGGACGCATTCTGGGCATGGGTGACGTGCTCACCCTGGTGGAAAAGGCTCAAGGTGCCATCAAGGCTGAAGAAGCTGAAGAGCTTGCCCGCAAGCTCAAAAAGGCCACGTTTGATCTGGAAGACTTTCGCACCCAAATGCGCCGCATCAAGAAGCTCGGCTCCTTGGATGGCATTCTCAAACTCATTCCAGGCATGGGTAATTTGCGTGAAAAAATTGCCCAAGCCGGTGGAGCCATGCCGGAAAAAGAACTGATGCGCACTGAGGCCATCATCAATTCCATGACCATGGCTGAACGGCACAATCCGGATATTCTCAACGGCAGTCGGCGTGCACGTATAGCAAAGGGGGCCGGCGTCACCGTTACCCAAGTGAACCAGCTCGTACGGGAATTTGAGCAAATGCGCCGCATGTTGCAGGGCATGGTAGGTGGTGGTAAAGGTAAAATGCCCGGCATGCCACACATGCGCGGCATGCCCCCTGGCCTCACGCCACCAGCTGCATTGCGGCGTGGGATGAACCCACTCCCTGGCATGCCTGACATGTCAGGCATACCAGGCATGGAAGGAATGCCCGCAGTACTTCCGGAACATGCCGCACCCGGAAAAGCGACAAAAAAGCGAAAAAAACGCGAACGGCCCAAGCGCAAAAAGAAATAACTTCAACGCACAGGATTATCCTGCACTAAAAGCAATAAATTTTCTTTGAGTAAAGGGGAGCATCCTCTTGCCCTTTCCTCAATGCGACGTTACTATACTAACAATAAGGGAGTTCATTCATGGCAGTTAAGTTGAAATTGACCCGTCTTGGCAGTAAGAAACACCCCTTCTATCGGGTGGTGGCCGCTACAGATGAAACTCGTCGCGATGGTCGTCCGTTGGAATTTCTCGGGTACTACAACCCCATGTGTGACCCGGCGGAGGTAAAACTTGATGCTGACAAAATCAAGGGATGGTTGCAGCGAGGCGCCGAGCCTACGGATACGGTGCGTGTGTTGATTAAAAAACATTTATCATAATTACTTGTTTTATTCATCTTGGCAGTAAGGCAGCGTGTCTGCAGCATTTTTCTCTAAGCCGGAATTTGTTGCAGGCGCTCTCAGGGAAGTCCAGGCTTGTATCTACCCCGGACCCTTTACACGGAGACCTGCCGTGGGGCGTTGCGGGTGGAGCGGCTGGGCGGTTCGGCGTCCGACCCTTCACAGCGAAACGCATCGGATATTATGCCGGGTGCTGTTTTACAGACATCTTGGCAACCCCCGTTGGAGGTTACTCATGAAGGCCCTGATAGAATATATTGCCCGATCTCTTGTAGATCATCCTGATGATGTTCAGGTCAGTGAAGTGGAAGGTGAACAAACCACAGTACTGGAATTGAGAGTGGCCAAGGAAGATCTGGGCAAGGTCATTGGCAAGCAGGGGCGCACGGCACGCGCCATGCGCACTATTCTCGGTGCTGCCTCCATTAAGAGCAAGAAGCGGACAGTGCTGGAAATTCTGGAATAAGGCATGTGCCACCATGGCGCTGGAATGGCTCCATATGGGCACAATACGACATCCCCATGGCATCAAAGGGGAGTTTTGCATCGACTGGTATGCAGACTCCCCCTTACTTTTACACACGCCTCTGTGGCTGCAAGGCCATTCAGGCGAAGCCCCCCATGCCATCCGCTTGCTCTCCATTCGCACACACAAAGGGCGTCCTCTCGTTCAAATTGCAGGAGTGGAAGACCGTACGGCGGCAGAGAACCTGCGTGGCCGCAAGATCTTTATGCGGCACGTCGATTTACCCGCTCCCAAAGACAATGAGGCCTATGTGCAGGACCTGCTGGGCTGCGATGTGCTTCTGGCTGACGGCAGCCGTCTTGGCAGGCTTGACCATGTAGAATACCCCGCCGGCCAGGAAATTTGGTCTATTCTCACCGATACAGGCTGTGAAGTGCTGTTTCCCGCTAGAAGCGAATTTATTCTGTTTTTTGACAAAAACGCTGCGGCTGTCTGCATCGACCCGCCTGAAGGGTTGATAGAGCTGTATCTTACACACGAGCCCGCCTCTGCAAAGAGGGACTGAACAAACAGCAACAGGCGTTCACGTTACCACACAGTCATGGCGTCTGGCTCTCTTCCTTAGGTGCAGACGGGGTTTGCCTAGTGCGGAAGCTGCGGCTTTTTCTGTGCCGCACACTGTGCCGGGTCACGCCAGTGCTGCTGCTTCCCTGTTTGTGGCTGGGCAGTTCCTTCACATGCACGTCCACCTGCGGGAAGGCAATCTCAATACGCTTTGCCGTAAATTCCTTCTCAATAGCCAGGCGCAGCTCAGTGGCAGTGCTGATTCTGTCATCATACTTTGCCACCCAGCAGTACAGAGCGAAATTCAAGGTATTATCGCCAAAGTCCTGAAAAGCCACAGAGGGAGCGGGGTACTTCAACACCCCACTGTGCGCGTTGGCTATGGCAGTAAGCGTTTTTATCACCAGTGCGGTATTGGTGCCATAGGCAACGCCCACGGGGATATTGATGCGTACAGTGGGATTGTTGCGCGTCCAGTTGATGAGCTGTTTAGAGATAAATTCGGAATTGGGGATATAAATCAGGGCATTATCATAGGTTTCCACCATGGTGTCACGCACGGAGATTTTGCGCACTCTGCCCGTAACGCCCGCCACTTCAACGACATCTCCCACCTGGAGCATGCGACCAAAGATAAGCAAAAGGCCGGAAATAAAATTGCTGACAATAGTCTGCATGCCGAAACCGATGCCCACGGAAAGGCCGCCAGCAACCATAGCAAGGTTGCTGAGTTCCATACCGAGAGAACGGAGCACAAAAAGGCCAAAAATAGCCCAGGCGGTATAGGTAAAGGCCGTCTGCGCCGGCGGTATGAGCGAAGCATCAATATTAAGTCCCTGCCCCTGCAGCCTTTTAAGAAAACGCGTCCCCATGATAACGGCCGCACGGGTAAGAAAGAAGAAACTGATGATGGCCAGTATTGATAACAGGTTGAATTGTGTGGAACCGATGCGCACACTCTTGAAAAAATATTCCTGCATAAGCACCATGCCACCGGGCAAGGTACCCACCCAAAGCAGCACGGAAACAAGAGAAGTGACCAGCATTAACGGCGCGGCAAGCGCTACCAGCAGACTGGCAAGCGCCGCATGCACCTCCTGTGTGGGCAAATGCTCATTGAGGTAGTTGATACGCCCTATCCCTCCCAAACTCACCTGTATAGCCAAACAGAGCGAGGTGAACAGCAAATAAATAATCATACTAATAATATGCAGGCCGGCCAAAGAAAGGAAAAGGCAGATCCAAAGCACTGCTCCATCAGCCGAACGCACGTATTCTTCCAGCTGCAGGGGTGCGATGGACAGGGGAGGCCAGAACCGGCGCCAGATAATGGTTGCTACCAGGCAGGCCAACCAGGCCACCAGCAAAATGGGCCTGATAAGAGGAAGATACAGCAAAATATACGCTGCGAACGTCAAGGGCATAAGGCGGAGTAATGGAGACATCTGGATCGAGACTTCCGGATGGCTGAAACGCCGCAGGTCCCAAGCCAGCATAGTGATGCCCAGAATAGCGCACAGGTTGCCCAACGCCAGGAATACCCGAAACACATCCCCGGTGGCAGAAATGGAGCTGACCAGCAACGAAATGCCAAAAAGCAGCCATGGTAGGCTGACAAAAAAAAGATGCCGGGCCGTTGCATTATCATTACCACGGAACCAGCGGTGGTACATGATGACGCCAAGGGCCAGGCTGAGCGCAATGCTGATAGCAAAACGCAACCCTGCCATGCGCCACTGGTCCTTGGTAATGGGCAACTCCACCGGCAGCCGCAATTTGAGGCCAGCCACGGCATAGGACATACGCTTTGAAAAATTGTGCCAGGTTTTTTCAGAAAGCCAGGGCAACGGGGGCTGCAAATAATAACTTTTCCAGAGTTCAGGCAGTCGCGCCACAATCGTTTTTTGCGTTTCCTCCAACCGCCCTACCATAGTCTCAAAGGGGGCCAGCGCCAACTCATAGCGAGCCAGCACCGAGGAAAGTTTTTTTCGGATAGAGCCCACCTGCGTCTCGAACAATTTAAGATCGTCCCCCTGCCCTCCCTTGCCCAGGCGCTCCTGAAGATTTTCCTCAATGGGGCGCACTCTGTCTAAACGACGCTTCAATTCGTCGCGTCCTTCGCGCAGAGGGGCGGAAAACTCGCGTATGTCAGCCAGGGCGTGGGTGATGCTGCGGCTCACGGCTTCCATGGGGTTGCTCCAGTCCTTGTAGGTAGAAGCCAGCACCGTAAGACGCCGGGTTTCCCCTTCGTAGGCAGTGAAATGCTCTTCAATATCTGCCCTCATGGCCTCAACCTTGGCCTCCATCTGCTCTGCTGACTCCCGGAAGGACTGCAACATAGCCAGTTGGCCTTCCCAGGCATGCCGCACGACCTCTTGTTTACGCTCCTTATCCTCAGCTTTCTGTCTTGCCTCTGTCTCGCTCAGGGGCAGGTCCTCTTGCTGGACAACTTCGTCATTCTCTTTGGCTTCTTCCCCGGTCTCCGGCTGTGCCGCGGGTGTGGCCGTATGCCCAGCCTGTGCTGCGCCAGCAGCCTGTGTATTTTGCGGAACAGCAGTCTTTTCCTGGGCCTGAGCACTGCCTGCACACAGACAAGCTGCAAGAATCAGCGACACAATATATCTGATCATGAAATTCCTCCAAAATTCCTGTTGGCGACAGTATACAGACCCATTGGGAGAGATGCAGTCCTTTGGACGGATACTTATTTCCGTCACACTGATTTTATAGAACCTAAGAATTCACGGCATGCTGTGCTTCAACCAAAAAGGCTTACTGCACCTTGCGCAGGGCCTCAATTTCTACGGTGGAAAGGCCGGTTGCCTCTGCAATCTGGGCAATGGACAGCCCAAGGTGAAGAAGATTTTGAGCGACTTCACGAGTTCTCTCAGCCTTGCCAACTTCCCAGCCTTCGGCACGACCCTGGATAACGCCCTTTTGCAGCCAGGAATCCGCCAGGCGTCCACAGGTTTCTTCAAACATGGTACTGTCCTCCATGATGTCGTTGTGGCGCTGACGCAGTTCTTTGGTTACATGGTTGGCAGATAACAGTTCCAGGGTAGTGAAGTCCATGTCCCGCACAAAGTCTTCAGGCACAAAGTCCTGAAACAGGCTTGTCACAAACGTCCTGTCAGAAAAGAAGGACTTGTATGCGGCGTCATG
>JAFTDG010000035.1 GCA_017454325.1 Desulfovibrio sp.
ACGCCCAGATCGCATCGTCCGAAAACATGCCCATCTGTCAAGATACTGGGCTGGCTGTAATCTTTGTTGATATTGGCCAGGATGTGCACATCGTCGGTGGCGATTTTACCGAAGCCGTCAACGCGGGAGTTCGCAAGGGGTATGTGGAAGGCTGGTTGCGCAAGTCCAGCGTAGCCGAACCCCTCTTCGAGCGCAAAAACACCGGCGACAACACACCCGCCGTACTACATGTGCGCATCGTGCCGGGCGATACCCTGCGTCTGCGGCTGGCTCCCAAGGGTGCTGGGTCGGAAAACAAAGGCATACTCAAAATGCTCGTCCCGGCAGATGGCATAGATGGCGTACGCAAAACCGTTCTGGACGCTGTGCAAGCCGCTGGCCCCAATGCCTGCCCGCCGATGGTGGTGGGCGTGGGGCTGGGCGGCAATATGGAGCTGGCCTGCCTGCTGGCCAAACGGGCCTGCGCCCGCGATTTGCACAGCGTGAACCCCGACTCGCGCTATGCCGCGCTGGAAAAGCAACTGCTGGAATTGGTCAACAGGACGGGCATCGGACCTCAAGGGCTGGGCGGCGTCACCACGGCGCTGGCCGTGCATGTGGAATGGGCGCCCACGCACATCGCCTCCCTGCCGGTGGCGGTGAACATCAACTGTCACGCGGCGCGACACGCCGAAGCCGTTTTGTAGGAGGTCGCCATGTCTGACGCAACCGTGAAACACATCCTCGCCCCCTTTGACGACAGCACGGCCCGCAGCCTGCGTGCCGGAGACAGCGTACGCATTTCGGGCATTATTTTGGCTGCGCGCGACGCGGCGCACATGCGTCTTGTACAATGCTTGGACAAGGGAGAACCATTGCCTGTGGATCTACATGGACAGGTGGTCTACTATGTTGGTCCGTCCCCTGCCAAACCGGGACAGCCCATCGGCGCCGCTGGCCCGACCACTGCCGGGCGTATGGATGCCTATACCCCACGCCTGCTGGCTGAAGGTCTCAAAGGCATGATCGGCAAAGGCTACCGCAAGCCCGAAGTCGTGGAAGCCATGAAGGCACACGGCGTACCCTATCTGGCCGCCGTAGGAGGAGCAGGCGCGCTTATTGCGCGGAGCATCAAAAAATATACGGTGCTCGCCTGGCCCGAACTGGGCACAGAAGCGCTAGCCGCCATGGAAGTGGAAGACTTCCCCGCCATTGTCGTCATTGATTGCCTGGGCAACAACCAGTATGAGGCCGGGCAGGCCCCATACAAAAAACTGCAGGAGGCCGTATGACCCCCCGTTCCCCCGGTGACGTCCGCAACCGTCTGGATTTCTGGCAGGCGCTTTCCGGTGCGTGTCTTGCTCTGTTCATTTGCGTCCATCTAGTGCTTGAAGGCAGTGTGGTGCTGAGCCCCTCCATCACCAACGGTATCGGTTGGCTGCTGGAAGTGACTTATGCAGCGCAGATCGCTGCCCCACTCATTGTGCTGCTCATCCTGTTTCACTTCTGGATAGCAGCCCGCAAAATGCCCTTTCGCGCCGGGGAGCTGCAGATCTTCGTGGTGCACAGCAAGGCACTCAGGGAGCCCGACACATGGCTGTGGCTCGTGCAGGTCTTTACTGCCGTTATCATCCTGGCCGGGGCTTTCTTTCATGTCTACACGGTCATGACCGACATGCCCATCACGGTAGCGGGCAGCGCCAGACGGCTGCACAGCGGCTGGCTGCTGTTCCACGCTGTGTTTCTGCCCAGCATCATCCTGCACACGGGCATCGGAATCTACCGGCTGGCCGTCAAATTCGGCGTCTGCCGCAAGTCAAGCCGAGATCGCTGGCGCAGGGCCGTTTGGATAGGCATGGGCTGTTATTTAGCGCTTGGCGTGTGCGCCCTGACGCGTGTCTGGTTCATCGGCTGTTAACAGGGAGGGCGAAATGCAAACCTTTTATTGTGACGTCCTCTGCATGGGCGCTGGACTGGCAGGAGAGCGCGTAGCCGTTGAAGCGGCGCAGGCTGGCTTCAAGGTCATCTGCCTGAGTATCGTCCCGCCACGTCGCTCGCATTCCTCAGCGGCGCAGGGTGGTATGCAGGCGGCGCTGGGCAATTCCATCATGGGTGAAGGCGACTGCCCGGAAATCCACTTCAAGGACACAGTCAAAGGCTCGGACTGGGGCTGCGATCAGGAGGTAGCCCGCCTGTTTGCCACCACAGCGCCCATTGCCATGCGCGAGATGGCTTGGATGGGCGTACCCTGGAACCGCGTTGTGGCCGGCGAGCACACCTACTACAAGGGCGGCAAACCGTTTCAAGCGACAGAAAAGGCCGAGAATGAAGGGCTTATCCACTCCCGCGCCTTCGGCGGTACGGCCAAATGGCGCACCTGTTATACCTCGGACGGCACAGGTCACGCCGTACTCTTTACCCTGGACAACCGCATGTTGCAACTGGGCGTGGAAGTACATGACCGCATGCAGGCCGAAGCCCTTGTGCACGACGGAGGGCACTGTCTGGGCTGCGTAGCCCGCAACCTGCGCACCGGCGAGCTCACAGGCTATTTCGCCCGAGCCACACTTATTGCCACGGGCGGCTTCGGTCGCATCTACCGCGCCACCACCAACGCCGTCATCTGTGACGGCGGCGGACAGATAACCGCGCTGGACACGGGCATTGTGCCCCTGGGCAACATGGAGGCCGTGCAGTTCCACCCCACAGGCACAGTGCCCACGGACATCCTTGTCACCGAGGGATGCCGGGGCGACGGCGGCACACTGCTGGACGTGAACGAATACCGCTTCATGCCAGACTATGAGCCGGAAAAAGCAGAGCTGGCCTCACGTGACGTGGTCTCCCGCCGTATGACCGAACACATGCGCAAGGGATTCGGCGTGAAAAGCCCTTACGGCGAGCATCTCTGGCTGGACATCCGCCACTTGGGCGAGCAGCACATCACCACCAACCTGCGTGAAGTGTACGACATATGCACGCATTTTCTGGGTGTGGATCCCATCCGTCAGCTTATTCCCGTGCGGCCCACCCAGCACTATAGCATGGGTGGTGTGCGCGTGAACAAGGACGGCCACGCCTATGGTCTGGAGGGACTTTTCGCTGCGGGCGAAGCCGCCTGCTGGGATATGCACGGTTTCAATCGCCTGGGCGGCAACTCCCTGGCCGAAACCGTTGTGGCCGGTCGCATCGTGGGTAAAAAGATAGTGGAATTTTTGCAGGGAAAGGATGCGGGCAGTTTCACGGCGCGGCATATGAACGCGGCGGCCGGTGCGGTGCGGGAGCGCATTGATGCCCTCCGGCGCGGCACGGGCGAGGACTGCTACGCCCTGCGCAACGCCATGCAGGACGTGATGATGGAATACGTCGGCATTTTCCGCAACGGCAAGGATTTGCAGACCGGCGTTAACAAATTGCAGGAGATTCTGGAACGCTGCAAAAACATGAGCCTCAAGGGAGGAGGCCGTCCAGGGCCGGACGGAGAGCTTGCTATGGCATTGCGCGTGCCCGGCATGGTTCGTCTTGCCCTGTGTGTGGCCTACGGCGCGCTTATGCGCACTGAAAGCCGGGGCGCACACGCCCGTGAGGACTACCCCGAGCGCAATGACAAAGATTGGCTTACGCGTACCCTAGCCTACTGGAAGGAAGGCGATACCCTGCCCACCCTGAAGTATGAGCCGGCCACGCCTTTCTTCATCCTGCCCCCCGGCGATCGCGGCTACGGCGGCGGCAAGATCATCCCCGGCGAAAGCATAGTCGAAGACAAGCTCTTGCCCTTCGGGCAGGACGCATAGGAGGGAGCCATCATGGGACGCAAACTCACCTTTGAGATATTCCGCTACACTCCGCTGGATCCTGCCTCCACGCCGCACATGCAGCAGTATACGCTGGAAGAACATCCCAGCATGACGCTTTTCATCGCACTGAACCAAATACGGGAAATGCATGACGCAACCCTGCAGTTCGACTTCTGTTGCCGGGCGGGCATCTGCGGCTCCTGCGGCATGGTCATCAACGGGCGTCCCGGGCTTGCCTGTCACACCCAGACGCGCGACCTGCAGGATCATATCACCCTGCATCCATTGCCGGTATTTAAGCTGCTGGGTGACCTCTCGGTGGATACAGGTACATGGTTCCGCAATGTGGGCACTAAAATCGAATCGTGGATCCACACCAATAAGGAGTTCGATCCCGAAGCACAGGAAGAGCGCATGGACAATGCCCTCGCCAACCGCATCTTTGAGCTGGACCGCTGTGTGGAATGCGGCTGCTGTGTGGCGGCCTGCGGTACTGCCCGCATGCGTGAGGACTTCATCGGCGCGACGGCCATCAACCGCCTTGCACGTTTCTACATTGACCCACGTGACAATCGAACCCCGGCGGACTACTACGACCTTATCGGCGACGATAATGGGGTATTCGGCTGCATGGGCCTGCTGGCCTGCGACAATGTCTGTCCCAAGCAGATTCCCCTACAGGATCAGCTGGGCATTATGCGGCGCATGTCGACGTTGGAGTCCGTACGCGGCATCCTTCCGGAATTCCTGCGAAAAAAACTGCAAGGTTGCGGGCACATTGAGGCATAGCCTTTTTCTCAATGCATCAACAACGGGCGGGGGCACGTTGCCCCCGCCCCGAAGGGCTGCTGTATGGAACTGTTAACCAAACTGCTTGTGACGCACGGGCCGGTGCAGACGGTGCTCGTGCTGAGTGCCACAATTGTTTTCGGCATTTTGCTGGGCCGCATCAGCATCGGCGGCATCCGCTTCGGCATCGGCGGCATCCTGTTCAGCGGCATCATTATCGGCCATTTTGGCTTCTCACTGGATCCCAAGCTACTGGTCTTCACGCGGGAATTCGGGCTCATCCTCTTTGTGTTCGCCGTAGGCATGCAGGTTGGGCCGGGCTTTCTGGAATCCCTGCGCGACCAGGGCCTGCGCCTGAATTTCATGGCTGTGTTCATTGTTGTTTTCGGATTGCTCATGGCCGTACTCTGCTGGAAATGCTTCGGCCTTTCCATTCCGCAAACGGCGGGCCTGTTCAGCGGGGCCGTCACCAACACGCCCGCCCTTGGCTCCGCATCGGAGGCATGGGCACAGGTGGCGGGCAGCACGGAAGCTTTGAGCGACGGACTGCGCGTTATCGGCATGGCGTATGCTGTGGCCTATCCCTTCGGCATTTTCGGCATCATCCTGACTATGCTGCTCCTGCGGGCACTCTTTCGCATCAATGTGAAAAGCGAACTGCAACTTGAACGCGCGCGATGTTCCCTCCAGCCGGAAAAAGAGGACGACGGCAGACATCGCCGTGATCTGCTGGTGACAAGCCCGGCAGCGCTGGTCAAGCTGGCGGCCTTGCCACTACACGACGGCGCGGGCGTGACGCGTGTCAGCCGCGCCGGTTCGGATCTGATTCCAACACCCAACCTCAAACTGCGGCTGGAAGATCGCGTGACCGTAGCTGCTATGGATGTTGCCGCGCTTGACAAGGCTGCAGTATTGCTGGGTAACAATCCTAAGGCTCTCAACCATCCGCAAATGCTGCCCATATTTCTGGGCATATTCCTCGGCGTGTTTGTGGGCAGCCTGCCCGTGGCCGTACCCGGCCTGCCCACGAGCATTAAACTGGGTGTTGCCGGCGGCACTCTTCTGGCGGGCATCTTCCTCTCCCGCGTGCAACATTTCGGGGGAATGACCTGGCACATGACCGCCGGAGCCAATCTGCTCATGCGCGAAATCGGCATTCTGCTCTTTCTGGCCTGCGTGGGGCTGCACGCGGGCACGGGCTTTGTGGAAACTGTGATTCACGGACCTGGTTTCGCCTGGATGGGCATGGGCGCGTTGATCACCTTTGTGCCGCTCATCGCCGCAGCATTGTTTTGCCGCCTGGTGTGGCGCATTAGTTATCCGGCTATCTGCGGCATGCTGGCAGGCAGTATGACAGATCCGCCCGCATTGGCTTTTTCCATGCAGTATCTTGGCAGTGATCTGCCGGCGTCCGCCTACGCTACGGTGTATCCTCTCACTATGATCCTGCGCATTCTCGCAGGGCAACTTCTGGTGCTAAGTCTGTTTGGAACAATATGAAAGACTGAGGAACATTACAAAAAATGTCTTCCATGCTTTCGTGAACCATAGCGCAGATAGGGCTAGGGTTAGCTCCTGGATGATTTCCTTATTCAGAAGCCCCCTACAGCCCTTCCAACCATTCACCAGCCGAATTTAGCCCAAATCATGGCTACGAGCAGGGCTGGCAACATGTTAGAAACACGGATTTGACGATTCCAGACCAGGTTGATGCCTATACAGAAGATAAGCAACGAACCGACATAAGACAGATTATCCAGCATGCCTGGAGTCAAGTCAGAACCGATAGTACCTGCAAAAACTGTAATGCTACCCTGAAGAACAGCTACGGGGATGGCGGAAAAAATACAGCCTTTGCCCATTGCCGCTGTCATAATGCAGATAATGATGCCATCCAGAACAGCCTTGAGAGTAAGAATGTCGTATTTTCCTGAAATGCCATCTTCAATGGCGCCGATGACAGCCATAGCACCTATACATACCGTCAGAGAGGCAGTGACGAAAGCGTTGACAAAACGCTGATCCTTGGCGTTGCCCGATCTGTTTTTGAGCCATATGCCGAACTGTTCTAATCCGGCATGAATATTGAGCAGCTCTCCTATCACAGAACCTATGGCCATGCTGGCTGCGGCCATAAGTGCTCCTGTCAGATGAAAATGCGTCCCTTCCAGCACAAGTGACTTTTCCAAAGCCCCACCCAAGCCAATGAAAAGTGTACAGACACCGCACGCCGTGATGAGTGTTTCCTGAAAACGGCTTGTCAGCAGCTTGCCACAGGTCATACCGGCAAGGCCTCCTAACAGAATGCCGCCGACATTGATGAGTGTACCTACGCCAATCATCTAACTTTATCTCTTAGCTGTGTTAGGGTTTGTATATGGCATAAAAGATTACTATGCGTATGCCCGGTGAGTCACATGAATGATAACTTCAAGCCATCATGCTTGTCCCAATTTAGGAGAGCATCTCATACTTCATTATTACATCTGTATTTATCTTGAATAAAAGATAACAATTTATGCGTTGATGGTGAAAAAGCATGGTCTTTTTTCCATGCGAGAACGTGCCCGGTAATCCGTTTTGGTGAAAAGGGTATAAAATTGATGCCTTCTGCCGGACGAATAGTGAACGATCCCTTAACACATATTAGGTTCCCAATTCCTCTTTTTACAAGAAGCAGGCCATTCGTTGGCAAATTATGAGAAGCAACTATTGTAAGTTCTTCTTCTTTCATATTAAGCCATTTTGAAATTTCCTCAATGACAATAGCTCGCCGAGGAATAATCAGCGGAACATTTACTATATCCTTAGTTGTCAATGATTTTTTGCTAGCAAGATAGGAATCATTTCGAACTGCCATACCCCACGTGTCATAAACTGGTAACCGTATGAAATCATATTTTGATGTTTCAACTGGCTCAAGTAAAATACCAAGATCGATTCGCCCCCTATCGATTTTTTCGCGAATATCGTCTCCATCTGCACTGTACAATTCATACTTCACATTGGGAAACTGCTTGCTGAATTTTTGCATAACATCTGGAAGCAGGCGAGAAACAATACTTTCAACACAAGCGATTGATACAGTGCCGCCAATCATTGAAGACCGCTCGCTCATTTCACGGCGTGTTTTATAAGCAAGTTCCACCAGTTCATTGGCCCGCTGCTGGAAGAGTATGCCGCTCTCCGTCAGCATGACAGGCTTACGTCCATGTACAACAAGCGATACACCAAGGTCATGCTCCAGTTCCAAGATTTGACGAGAGAGCGTTGGCTGAGTGATATGCAGTGCTTCTGCCGCCCGTTTTAGACTACCTTCCTTTGCCACTGCCAGAAAATATCGCAACACTCGCATGTCTAAGTCCACAGTGCGCTTCTCCTTCCAGGGGATATTATGCTCAAAAGGCAAATTGAAATTCCAAAATAAGTATTTGCTACTTTTCCATCACCACTATACTACTGGACAACAATCGGCAACCTTTTGAGCCGCCGTTATGAAGGCGAGGGGAACACGACGGAGGTAGAAATATATGCAACTCGCAGAAATTATTCGTCAAAAATTGACTGAGGCTCTTCTTGTTAGCGTTATGACTGCAGGTATCGGAATGAGTCTCACTGTCCCTACCATGGCAAAACAGGATACTAACGACACGCAAAACGAGAATGAAATCATCGCCGCTCTTCGTGCAGACGGTGGAGCAGTGTATCCCGTTGGTGTCCCTAACAGCAGCCTTGCTCAGTATTTCACTGGCCGCAGCTATGTTGCCCCGCTGCAAAAAACGATTGTTAACGTGACGAACGTGACGTTTGAGCCGGGGTGCATTAATCACTGGCATAAGCATCACGGGAGTTGTCAGGTTCTAGCAGGGGTTTCGGGCAAAGGCTATTATCAGATCTGGGGGGAGGCACCAAAGGAACTTCTTCCCGGCCAGAGCGTGACAATCCCCGAAAATGTGAAGCACTGGCACGGCGCACAGCATGGCCACTGGTTCCAGCATCTTTCCATTATGAAAGAAGGCGCGTCTACCGAGTGGCTGGAGCCTGTTTCCCCTTCCGAATATGCAAAACTGCAATAAGGGGGCTACAGATGCAAGGTCAGATGATGAAGGCTGCGGTACTGACAGGACCTCAGTGTGTTGAAATCACATCAATCCCCATCCCTGAAGTGCGGGAAGGCGAAATTGAAATCCGCGTTTCCGCTTGCGGCGTATGTGGCAGCGACATCCATATGTGGAAGGCAGGAAAGGGCTGGGGCAAAGGTGATATGCCAAACTTTACCATGGGGCATGAATTCTGTGGCGTTGTCACCAACCCCAACGGCAGTGACTTCAAACGGGGGGACCGCGTCGTATTTTGGGCGAATCTTTACTGCGGAGAATGTGATATGTGCCGGGCTGGGCTGGAACACCTTTGCCGCAGAGTGGATGGCACGAACTACATTGGCTTCGTGTGCAACGGCGCGTACGCAGAAAACTTTGTCGGCAAGGCAAAAAACGCCTATCTTCTGCCCGATTCTGTGTCTGATGTCGCAGCAGGGCTCATTGACCCGCTGATGGTCGCCTACCATGCCGTGCGCAAGGCGAATATAAAGCTGAATGATAAAGTGCTCGTCGTGGGTACAGGCATCATTGGCACAATGATTGGTGAGCTTGTGAAAAAATCCGGTGCGGGCTATGTGGCAATGTCAAAACGCAATGACAGAAAACTCTCCCAAGCCAAAAAAGCGGGCTATTTCGACGCATATTTTGACAGCAACCAGCTGGATATGCACAAGCAAATGAAAAAAGCAACGGGTGGGGGCTTTGACGTGGCGTTCGAAGTGGTTGGTGCTGCGGAAACGCTTGATACCTGCATTCAGGCTGTAAAACCGGGCGGTCGTGTTGTGCTGATAGGTAACAGCATGACGGAAACAATTCCAGTAAACATTAATCGGGCTGTCCTGCAGGAGGTGCAACTTCTTGGAAGCGTCTCCTGCACACGGCAAGAGTTTTCCGACACAATTTCCATCATAGCGAACGGTCTCATAAACCCGGAACAATATGTAACGGATATTATTCCGCTTGAGAAGCTGCAAGAAACTTTTGAGCGACTCATTTCCACAAGTGACCCCATTTTGAAGGCGGTCGTCAAACCGTAAAAGTAAAACTGTCAATCAGCCTATGGCAGCCGCGTATCAAGGGGAAACAGTTCTATGGAAAAGCAAAATGACACATCCCGACGCTTATTTCTCAAAAAAATTACGGTTGCCGGAGCCGCAATGGCATTGGCAAAAACATGCAGCAATGAAACAGTCAGCGCACAAGCTGCCGTTCAGCCCCAGAGCGAATCCTTGCCACGTCGTACATTAGGTTCAGGAACGGCGGCTTTTACGGTTTCATCGCTCGGTTTTGGCGTCATGGGCATGACATATAACCGGAGTGAGCATCCGGACAAAAAACATTGCGTCCGTCTTCTGCATGATGCCGTAGAACGCGGCGTCACACTCTTTGATACAGCTATCATTTACGGTCCGTTGACCAATGAACTCCTTGCCGGTGAAGCTTTGGGGGAATTCAGACACAAAGTCTTTGTGACGACAAAATTCGGGCATGAGGTCATAAACGGCAAGGGAACCGGGCGGCAGGACAGTCGCCCAGCAACTATCCGCCTATATTGTGAGGAGTCGTTAAAGCGTCTGCGCCTGGACGCCATCCCGCTCTTTTACCAACACCGTTTCGACCCAGCGGTTCCCATTGAGGATGTCGCCGGAACAATGGGCGAGCTTATAAGGGAAGGAAAGATCCTTCATTGGGGGATGTGTGAAGTCAGCGCAGCCACAATAAAAAAGGCACATAAGGAACAACCGTTGACCGCAATCCAGAGCGAGTATCATCTGATGCACCGGGATGTAGAGCAAAACGGCGTCCTTGCTACCTGCCGCGAGCTGGAGATCGGCTTTGTGCCTTACAGCCCCATGAACAGGGGGTTTCTCGGCGGTGGCATCAACGAGTACACGATATTTGATCCGAACAATGACAACCGCCAGACTTTGCCCCGATTCACGCCACAGGCAATTCGGGCAAACACGCGAATTGTGGCGGCACTGCAAAACTTTGGGCGGACGCGTGGCATGACGTCGGCACAGGTCGCTCTGGGATGGCTTTTGCAGAAGGCTCCGTGGATAGTCCCGATTCCCGGCACAACAAAACATTCTCACCTTGAGGAAAATCTGCAGACGCTTGCTTTTTCTGTACCGAAGGATGACTGGTTGCATCTGGAGAGGGAAATCGCCGCAATCCCGGTTATGGGCAGCCGCTACAACGCTGAACAGCAACGTCAGGTAGGATATTAGCGCCGGACAGCGCAATACCGCCAGATAGAACCGGAGGTGCTGCATGCAAAGGAAAAACAACTCCGTCACCCGCCGCACATTTGTCAAGCAGGGCCTGGCCGTCGCCGGAACCGTCGTCGTCGGCCTGCTGCCCGAGGAGGAAGCCATGGCTATTTCACAGAAGGCGAAGGCCTATCATGAGAAAATGTTCCCCGGACATCATTCCAACTTTCAGGAGACCGACCCGGAATTCGTAGAGCGTTTTGACAATTTCGCCTTCGATGAAGTGGTCGGCAGCTCTGATCTGGACGACAGGACGCGCTTCATGGCCATTCTGGCTACCCTGCTTGGCTGCCAGGGCATGGACGAATTCCGCGCCATGCTGCCCGCCGCGCTCAATTTCGGCGTCACGCCTGTGGAGGTCAAAGAAATCGTTTATCAGGCCGTGGCCTATTGCGGCATCGGCAGGATATTCCCCTTCCTGAGCGTTACCAACGAGGTATTACAGGCCAAAGGCGTACCCCTGCCCCTGCCGCCGCAGGCCACCACGACCACGGCCAACCGTCGAGAGCGAGGTACGCAGGCACAGGTGGACATTTTCGGCGAAGGTATGCGCAACTTCTGGAAATCCGGGCCTGAGGAAAGCCGACATATCAATCTCTGGCTGGCGGGCAACTGTTTCGGCGACTATTACACGCGCACGGGGCTAGACTACAGGCAGCGGGAGATGATCACCTTCTGCTTTTTGGCGGCACAGGGCGGCTGTGAGCCACAGCTTGTGGCCCATGCCAAGGGCAACATGAAGGTGGGTAACGACAAGTCCTTTCTCATCAAGATCATCTCGCAGTGCCTACCCTACATCGGCTATCCTCGCAGCCTCAACGCGCTGCGCTGCGTCAACGAGGCCGCCAAAGACATATGAGCATTGTTGTGATAAAAGCACCTTACAGCATACCTAATATCCTTTTGGATAGTTCCGCAGCATCATTATAGTCCAGGTTAGCTACAAGGTCACAAAGCCGTTTTACAAGAGGGGTCAATTCGTTATTGAACTTATATGAGGCAATTTCTGCGACACAACTCTCGGCGCGAGTCAGATCATACCCATTAATGGAATCGGAAAGGTTTTTCAAAATTGCAGTGACCTTTTCTTTATCAAAATCTTTTTCGGGAGTAAGAGTCTGAACGGAATATGGCGCAAGATACGGCTTGAGGGCTCTTAAATCTGCGAGGACGCTGGGAGTATATTCAAGAATTTTATCCTGATTGTTTTCGTTGCCCAGTTTTTCAAGTGTATAAAAATTATTTGAAAGCTCCATGGCTCCGATCATTCTACAGGTTGTCTTTAAGGAGTGAACCGCTATTGTAAAATTATGGATATCTTTTTCCTCGAGGTATTTTTCAATGGATGCACATTTTTCATCTATGATATCGTGAATATCCCCCAAAAGCTCAGTAAATAGCTCTTCACTGCCAGAGTTTGTAATGCCAATTTGTGGATCAATTCCTGGAATGGCAATAGCGGCACCTTTAGAAGAATGATTATCTATTGCGGGCAGAACTCTCTCAGAAGTTTTCTGAATTTTTTCTGCAGGCAGCCATTTATTTATACAAGAGACCAAATCATTTATATGGATAGGCTTTGATATAAAATCAGAAAACCCACTTTGCGCAAAATATTTTTTTGCTTCTACAGTTGCGTTTGCCGTAAGAGCAATCACAGGTAAAGATCGATATTCTTTTTCCGATCGACTTCTGAGGATTGTAACTGCTTCAACGCCATCCATAATCGGCATCATGTGATCCATAAATACTATATCATATGTATTTGAATAAATTTTATTGAGTGCCTCTTTACCGTTTAGTGCAGTGTCAACGTGCATATCAAACGGCCGCAGCATTTTTGTAGCGACTTTCAGATTTATAGCCATATCATCAACGATAAGAATATGTGCTTGAGGTGCAGTGAAAAATACCGTTGTATCTGAATTGTCTTCAATGTTTTTCTTGCCCTGCAAGAAATCGTAAAGATTTTTGCAATAGAGCGGCTTATTGATAATAGTAAAATCTCCTGTTGAGGCATTTGAGATGATAGGATTCCGCAACAATGCGATCATGCAATTTTTCTTGTTTTCATGACGCATAAGTTCTATCTGATCAGTATCTTCCGTAATAACATAATCATACTCTGCTTTAAGGATATCCTCAGGGCTGTTAATCTGGCGCACAGAAAGCTGCAACTCCTGCGTAAGCTTCAAGAAACTCTCAGTTTCACAGGGATGACTAAAATAGAAGGCCCCCTTTAATGATGTAAGCGCTGGGTCTGCCATAACAGCTGGAGTTGCATCAACAATGCGCTGCGGCAGTTCAAAGAAAAAACGACTCCCTTTGCCGTATTCGCTCTCCAGACTAATGGTTCCTCCCATCAGCTGAACAAGCTGTTGGGAAATGGAAAGGCCAAGACCTGTGCCTTCTATTCCCCTGTTCTTTTTTGTATCTACTTGTGAAAATGATTGAAATATCTTGTTAAAATCTTCTTTGCGTATACCACGTCCGCTGTCTGATACTGATACCAGAAGCACAACCTCATCTTTATCCTGATTAATGACATCTATACTTATACGAACAAAACCAGAGTCTGTATATTTTGCTGCATTGCCAACAATATTTGTCATTACCTGAGAAATACGTTTTACATCTCCACACAACTTTGTAGGAATATTCGGGGAAATTTCATAGATAAGCTCAACAGGTTTTCCACCAATATAGTTTAAAAAGATGAACGAGAGCTCTTTCATTACCTCAATAAGTGAATAATCCTCATCAGTAAGATTCAGTTTCCCGGATTCGATTTTGGAAAAATCAAGAATATCGTTAATAATTGATAAGAGCCGTTCACCAGATTCTTTCATGTCTTTTACATATTCCCGGCAGTGCGAAGGCAGATTCTCGCGAAGAAGAATATCGTTCAGGCCAATGATGGCATTCATAGGTGTCCGTATTTCATGACTCACATTGGAAAGAAAAACCGTCTTTGCCTTGTTCGCCTCCTCTGCGGCTTTAAGGGAAGCGTTCAAAATCTTATTTTTTTCCATTGTATCACGCATTTCAGCGTCAATATCTGAAAAACCCAGACCGATTGCATGGATATTACACTTGCTCTCCTGCCCATTATGGTCGACTCTGGCAATACGCACCATTTCATAACGTTCTTTGCCGTCATGCTGCACCAGATACCGATAGGCTATCATGATGTTATTCATTAGCCCTTCGCGTACAGATTCAGGCGAGATAAAAGAAAGAAAACCATCCCGGTAATTCTCTGTCACAAAACGATACGCATATTCTGTAAATGTCTCACGGAAAGGGAAAACATCCCCCTCGGTTTTGGCGAATGCCGAACCTATGTCACTCCGATAGCAAATAGCTGAATTATCATCCAAATTGACATAAAACACGCTACCGTAGTCTGAGGACAGCGCAGTGATCATATTGTCCTGCTGTACACGCTGCTTTTCCTGAAGAATCAGCTGGTCTTTTAGGGCAAGCTGTTCTTCCAGTTCCCGCTGTTTGACACGATTTTCAGTTTCTGCCAGTTCTTTTTCCAAAGTAATTTTGGCAGCCTTGCGCATTTGCACAATTACAGCGGCAAACAGTCCCACAAGCACAAGTACCGTCAATATGGATTGCCCCAGGCTGCGGAAAGCGATTTCTTCATAGATGGAACGGATTCGACTGCTGATAACACTCTCGCGCACCAGATAGGTCAGCATCCATTCCGTACCCTGCACCGGCACATAGCACATTGTTTCTCGTATGCCGTTATAGGTGAAGGCAACAACTCCCGCCCGATTGGCACGAAAATCCTCGCGCATTGTTTCTACTGACTGTCCTGCCGCAAAATCAGCACGTTCCAGAGCCTTCAGTAGATTGTTTTCACTGGCCAGGCCACCCAGAACGTCATTCGTCAACGCGAAGCCTTCATTTGTATAAATATTGCAAAATGTTGTATTGTTATTGTCTCCATGAAATGAAATGCTTCTCAGCAGCCGGTTCATGTCAACTTCCATGAAGCAGGCAACGAGAGTCTTGCCCTCAAAGGGCAAACTGTCTACTGGCATAGCAACAATGATTTTTTTATTACCACTCTCAGGTTTTTTGATTGAGATTTCTGGTCCTGACAAGTTCTGATAATTAAAGTTGTACTGATCAATATCAGAACGCGTACCTCTTGAGGTATAGATAAGGCCTTCAGAATTGACAAAAGCGAATTTTTCCAAATTATAGAGTTGCTTCATACGCATTTGATAGACTTGTAACCGAGCCACGCTCACCAGATCTTCTTTATCTATAAGTCCGATAGCAACATCTAAATTATTGATATAGCTCTGTAACGTAGATGCAATGACCTGCTCTCGTCGTATAGACAGTTCATCAAGATAAAGCATACTCACCGTATGCACGGCTTGTTCTGTATCGCTCTTTGCTTTTTTTCCCATCCAAAGAGTACTCAATATAAGTAAGCAGGCAACAGTAATGCTGCCAATAACGGCAATACGTATGATATTGCGATGTTGCTTCTCCGACACGACAGGTCATCCTCCATCAGGCTGCACAGTAACATAGGCGATACAAGAGAAATATTATTCTACAATTCAGAAGAGCTTATGCAATATTCCTGACGCAGAGTATCTTGCCTTTCATCATTAGCCATGGAAAAACTTTTTTGGAATGGATACTCACTATGCATTTGTTTCATATTCAGCATGCTTGCTGTTGTCATGCATCCTGTATTCTTTATCTTCATCTATCATCGCAAGCATAATATTCGCAAAATACGGATCAAACTGCTTTCCTTTTCCTTGTTCAATTTCAGAGCGGACTTTTTCCTGAGCCAGTGCTTGACGATAGCTTCTATTACTACTCATCGCGTCATAAGCATCAGCCACGGCGATAATTCTTGCTTCTTCAGGTATCTGCTCCCCTGAAAGCCCGTCAGGATATCCCCCGCCACAAAATTTTTCGTGATGCCATCGAGCACCTGCGGAAAGGCGGGGCATTTCTCTGATGTTATCAAGAATTCGATCTCCAACTACAGGATGTTTTTTTATGAGCTCAAATTCTTCATCAGTCAGTCTGTCTGGTTTGTTGATCACACTATCCGGCACCCCGATCTTGCCGACATCATGTAAAAGTCCCATCATGTATATATCATGCTGCTGTTTTGTATTGTAACCGAACCGTTTCGCAATTTCCCTGGAATACTCCGCAACGCGGCCAGAATGTCCCTTCGTATATGTATCCTTGGCATCGATGGCTGAGACGAGAGATCCGACAACATGTAAAAACAGCTGTTCATTTTCCCTGGTTTTCTTTTCCACCTCGTCGGCAAGATTACGTTGCAATCGAACCAGCTCTACCGCATGCTTTACGCGCAGAATCAGGATATTTGCTATGAACGGCTTTTTGATAAAATCCATGGCACCGGAGGTGAGGCCTTTTTCCTCCACAGCAGCGTCCTCATTAGCTGTAAGGAATATCACCGGTATCTCTTTGCCTTTCTCTTCGCGCTTTCTAAGTTCTTTCAGTGTATCAAATCCATCCATTTCCGGCATGCTGATATCCAGAAGAATCAAATCCGGAGACGGATTATCCCGCAAATAGTTCAAAAGCTGACTGCCGGACTTAAGCGCAACCGCCTTCATTCCAGCGTCATTCAAAATATGCCACGCTCTTTTTAAAATCAGTGGATCATCATCCACAATAACAATTCTATAGTCCTTCTCTTCATTAACGTCATTTGTTGCCAGTTCATATTCCATAATTTCCCTCAGTTTCTCGTGGATAAAGAGTTTGTGTGTGTATCAACGGGAAATTCTAATACGGTTTTCTTGATGAAGAAACGTGACTTCAACCTTTTTATTCATAACAACATGTGGCATGGGTAGAATGTAAGGCATATATACATGATGCTATTCTTCGATCATGTACTTGTTTAGGATTCCAATGAGCTCCTGGACATCGAACGGTTTTGCCACATGCTCATTCATGCCGCTTTCAAAGGACATAGCTTTGTCTTGCATCCTGGCATTCGCGCTCAGGGCAATGATGGGTAAAGAGGCAGCGTCCTTCCTATCTAATGCCCGTATGGCCCGAGTGGCTTCGTAGCCATTCATAACAGGCATCTGAATATCCATAAGTACTGCCGCATAGTATCCTTGGGGTTTATTGGCTACAGCTTCAACAGCATCGCATCCGTCTGTTACGGATTCCACCTCAAAACCGGATTCTGTCAATACAGTTTCTGCTAGCATGCGGTTGATTTCGATATCTTCCACCAGCAAGATACGTTTTTTACCGATGCAGATAGTACTCAAGGGTTGAACTGTAGGCTGTGTGTCGAGCACACCATCAAAAAGTTTCAAAGGCAAACTTAAAGTAAATGTCGACCCTTTGCCTTTCTCGCTTGTGACAGTAACACTGCCCCCCAGAATATCCATAATGCGCTTGGTTATCGTCAGCCCGATACCTGTTCCAGTTTTGCCGGAACGCGTTGATGTCTCCTCACGTTCAAAGGCATTAAAAGCACGTTCAAGAAACTCTGATGACATACCGATACCTGTGTCGGTGACGGCGACGTCAAAACGTACATAACCCGACTTTGTAGCACCTTTTTGCAGGATTGAAACCATGACTTTACCATTGTTCGGAGTAAATTTCGCAGCGTTAGAGAGAATATGCGATAGTGCTCGTTGAAAACGAGGTGCATCCATTATCACTTTAGTCTGCACGTCTTCATGGTTCACAGTGATAGCAATCGACTTGGCATTGAATTCGGGTCGCAGCATATCGACAGTTTCACTAACGACAACGGCAAGATCATTTTTTCCCATTTTGGAATGCACGACATTGGCATCCAGCTCGGAAAGTTCAAGCAGGTTATTGGTAAGTGCCGTTAGGAGCTTACCTGCCGTAGAGACTTTCTGGAGATAATCCTGAGCGACCGTAGTATCATTCAAATGTTTTCGTGCCAGCTCCGAATACCCAAGAATGGCATTCAATGGAGTAAGGATGTCATGCGAAAAATTAAAAATCAGAGTATTCTTGGTTTCATTAACATGCAAAAACAGTTGTTCTTTTTCCCTGGTTTTCTTTTCCACTTCATCGGCAAGATTGCGTTGCAATCGAACCAGCTCTACCGCATGCTTTACACGCAGAATCAGGATATTTGCTATGAACGGCTTTTTAATAAAATCCATGGCACCGGAGGTGAGGCTTTTTTCCTCCACAGAAGCGTCCTCATTAGCTGTAAGGAATATCACCGGTATCTCTTTGCCTTTCTCCTCACGCTTTCTAAGTTCTTTTAGTGTATCAAATCCATCCATTTCCGGCATGCTGATATCCAGAAGAATCAAATCCGGAGGCGGATTGTCCCGCAAATAGTTCAAAAGCTGACTGCCGGATTTAAACGCAACCGCCTTCATCCCGGAATCATTCAAAATATGGCACGCTCTTTTACAAATCAGGGGGTCATCATCTACAACAATAATTCTATATTCCTTTGCTACTGTTGTATCAGGCTTTGACATCTGTATTCCTCAATCTGATGATAGTCATATGTAGATGTATGAATCAGCTGTACACAATGCCATAATTGAAATGTTAGCCAGAAAAAAGGGTTAAAAACATTACTGTCCGGCTAACGGGCAAAAAAAATGTCCAAAATCTCACTAAAATGTGTTACAAGAATTCATCACAAGTACTTGTTACACAAGGAGATTTTGGACATGAGTTTTCATAACA
>JAFTDG010000004.1 GCA_017454325.1 Desulfovibrio sp.
CCACTCCAGCCATCGTCGCACACCGACAGCACAACACCGGCACCGCTGTCTTCGATTGTGACGCCGTCCAGATTGATAACCGCGTTGGTATTGGTAACATGAAAGACATGCCCAGACTTATTGATGAGCGTGCCGCCCGTCATGGAAAAAGAGGCCGTCCCCTCTGACGAGTCGCCCGACATTGATTGGTACAGAATGACAGCGTCAAGAAACTGCGCGTTGCCGTTGGTTTGGGTGTTGTTGGCGGTCAGGGTGCAGTTGGTCAGGCTGACGGAGTTCTGCCCTTCAATGCAGATGCCTTCAGACAGATTTGAGACCAGTGTGGCGTTATTGACAGTGATTTCCGCCGTGGAATAGATGGCGGGAGAGCCGAGCCCGTTTGACGTGTACGTGCCGCCGTTTACGGCAACCGTGCCGCCGCCTCTGTCTGTCCGTATGGCGGCGGAAGACTGCCCGTCCGTTTCCACGGTCAGATTGTTGGCGACCATGGAACCGCCACCCGTGGTCATTATGCCGCCCGAGCCGCTGGCATGGGTTCTGATTACCGTATCAGTAAGTGTAACGGTTGTGCCGTCGCCAGCAGCGCCGTTGGTGCCGCCGTTGCCGCCGTAGGAAAACACGGCGTTGGCGCCTACGCCCGTTGTGGTTATGGTACCGCCGCTTATGGCAACTATTGCTCCGTCTTTGGCCAGAATACCCGAGTTTATGCCGTAAAAGTTGTACTCGTCGCCGGCATTGCTTGGCCCGCCGCTTTTGCTGACCGTGGGGGCGGTCAGCGTGACGTTGCCCGCTGCGGTAATGAGCAGGGCGCACTGGGCGTCCGTCGTGGAGGTGTATGTGCCGTTTGCATAGGAGCCCGCCGTGGTGATGGTTGTCGCGCCGGTCCATGTCTGCTGCTGCTGTTGCTGTGGAATTTCAGGATTCATGTGAAGAACGACTCCAAAAGTTTGTGTAAGCTTCCGTTCCCCCAGCTGGTTTTCTCCCCCAAAATACCGCCGAAACCATTACACAACGCACGTGAGGAGGTAACTGCTTACACCACACAGGTTTCGGGGATACATAAAGTATCGCAAATGACCATGGTAGCGCAAAGCATTTTTAGCTGCTGCCACCCGTTGCACCTCTGCCTTTTGCATATTTCCCTCATACCGTAAGCTGCCGCAACAAGTTCATGCTCAAGCCCTTTTCCTGAAGTTAATTGCTGTTTGCCTTTATGACGGCAGCCAATAAGGGCCAGCCTGCACTTGCCCTGTGCCCGGATAGTGTCTATTCTTTTGGACGTACATAGCGATGGGGCCGTCACGCACGAGGTGGGAGTATTGCTTATGCTGCGCTGTACCCTTGTATTTCATGTATGTTTGGCACTGTTTCTTTGTGCAGGAACGGTACTGTCCACCAATGCCGCGGCAGCAGACTATCATCAATATGCCTTCGACAATGTGAAAGTAACAGCCATCAACGATCGTACGAATGCCTTTGCCGCAGAGCTTTTTCCCACGCTCAGCCACTATCCGGACAGTAAAAAGCTCTTGCACAACGGCGCGTTTGCTGGCGTTGTGCGCACCTTTCTTCTGCAGATGGGCAAGAAGCTCATTCTGGTGGACGGCGGCTGGGGTGCCGGCCCTCATAAGGGCAGGACAGTAGAAATTCTCCGTTCCCTGGGATACGCGCCTGAACAGATAACGGATATCCTCGTGACGCATCTGGACATTGACCATGTCTCGGGGCTTATCAACAATGGCAAACGCGCCTACCCCAAGGCTACCCTCTGGATTACCCACAGTCAGTACAATGCCTGGACGCAAGGGGAACCCAGAAACAAAGCATCGGTTGCCATGGCACGCAATGTCATGTCCCTATATAAAGATGCCGGCAAGATGTGTCTGTATCACTGGGGTGACGCAGTTCTGCCAAAGATCAGCGCCATGCAGGCTGATGGGCATACCCCCGGCCATACGGTCTTCTGCGTGCAGGCTGGGCAAAAGAAATTCTATCTGTTGGGCGACCTGTTGCACGCTGGGGATTTGCAGCTGGCGCACCCGGAATGCAGTTCACAATACGATGCGCAGCCCGCTAGAGCAGCTGCCATCCGCCGCGAGATCCTGCAGCGCTGTGCCCAGGAGGGCAGCATCGTGGCAGGAGCGCATTTTCTGCCCATTGGCGTGGTACGGACAGCAGGAACCGGATTTGCCATTGATGTGAAGGCAGTGCCCGCTGTGCGCTAGCAGCCCCCCATTACACTATTGCCCATATGCAAACAAAGCCTCCTGCCATTGCGACGGGAGGCTTTGTATATGTGTATCAATTACCCTGTAGTGCCTTGATTGTTGTTACACAATAATCGTGTCTGTCTATGGCGCCGAGCCGGGGCGTGATGAAAAGATGCGTATTGACCGCGTATAATAATATCCCTATCATATTCTTATCAAAAAGTGACATTTTTATTAAAAATCGTTTTAACTACTTAAAATAGCAATTAAAATTTGGACATTCACATGGCAAGAAAATACGAACAAACGCATTCCTGGCTTACATTCTCGTTTGATATACGCAATATCAGTTTCAGGTCATGGATGCTCCTCGGTGCAGCACAGTCAAAATGCCTGCATATCCAGGGCACGCCTCTGGATCAGAAGCATGCGGAAAAGTTGCATGCTGTGTACCTTGCAAAGGGAGCACAGGCCACTACGGCCATTGAGGGCAATACTCTTACTGAACAGGAAGTTCTGGATATACTGGAAAAACGCTCGCATATTCCACAGTCCAAGCAGTATCTTGTCAAGGAAGTGGAGAATGTCATAGCTGCGTACAATACTATTGTGGATAAGGAGATAACGCAGGCTGATACAAGGCTGACGGTAGAGGAAATATGTCGGTACAATGCCATGGTATTGCATGACATTGAGGTGGCTGATTATGTGGCACCTGGCAGACTGCGTGAGTGTTCAGTTGTAGTAATGAACTATGTAGGCGCACCGGCTGAGGACTGCCAATACTTGCTGCAACGTCTTTGTGATACACTCAACAGCACTGAATTTTCACTTGGCGACGGTTTTGTGCAGGCAACAGGCATACTCAAGGCTATACTGGCGCATTTGTATCTTGTCTGGATTCATCCTTTTGGTGATGGTAATGGCCGTACTGCCCGTCTCATTGAGGCAAAGTTCTGTGCATCGGCCGGTATTCCCAAGCCTGCCTGCCAACTGTTGAGCAATTTCTATAACAGCACCCGTACACGGTATTATGCCAAGCTCAGTGAAAGCAGCAAACGCAGTGATTTCTCTATCTTTCTTGACTATGCTCTGCAGGGACTTGTGGATATGCTGGATGAGCAGATCGGTATTATTCGGCACTATCAGATACAAAGTACCTGGCAGAATACCGTACATACCGTGGTGAATGGCAGCACACAGGCCGCAGAGCGCAGAAGGCAGATTGCCCTTGCTTTGTTTGAACATCTTGAAGGGGTACCAAGGACTAGTGTACCTGTTTTGTCAGCGCACGTGGCCGAGCTGTTTAGATCCGCCGGCAAGTACAAGACTCTGACGAGGGATTTGAATTATCTGGAAAGTGCGGGACTCGTTATTTTGCATGGAAAAGTTGTGTCACCCAATATTGCAAAGATACTTGCCTGGCAGCCGGTGAGTAAGGTTGTTGCGTAGGCCGGACTCTTCCAGCCTGCGCATATAGTCAATGGAATCAAAAGCTGCCATGGAAATGGTGTTGCTCCTTGCCTGTATACAAGGTAACAATTCCCCGCGCTGCAGTCAAAGGGCGAACATGGCTGGCAGGGCTCTCGAGTTGCACTGGAAGCAGCGGCTTTTTTGCCATACACTGTGTTTGCTAGATGTTAAGGACGCTTTTTTGCCTTGGGAGGAAGTGGCATGGTATCGAGATGGCATGGGATTGCGTATATGGTTTGCCTTATACTGCTTCCGCTTCTCCTGACAGCATGTTCCAAGGTGAGCAAGTTGGGAAATCTTGCTTTTTAGTTCACGGATGTGGGCAAGTAGCGTGAAATACCCGGCACCACGTGTATAGTTGTTAATACAGCGTCAGTGTTAGCCAACTTGGCATTTGTTAATAATTTCCTGAGTGATAGGTAGTGTTGCATTACAAGCATTGCCTACATGATAGCATTTAGCTCCAGAAGGAAGCAGCAAAAATACTTTTTTGCCAAGATTTCTGGCATGCTCTATTGCAGGTATCAGGTCGGAATCACATGTGATGATGTAGGCTGTGTCCCATTCATTATTAGCAGCACCAAGGGCTATCCAGTGCTAGTTGAACGTCAAGTGATTTTTCCTTTTTAATAACCTGAATATTACCACAATGCTGGCATATTTGATGTTGTTGCATTAGTTTGCCTAAACGCAAGGTAATGCCAGCATTCTGTAAGGCCGCAAAAAATCTTTGTTGTTTTGCGTAATTGGCGGTATCAGTTCTTTGGTCAGTAGGTGATGTAAAATATACTATGTCGGTTACAGTTCTGCATTGCCCAGCAAAGTATGCAGCAAATTTCTTGAAATCCAAATTTCCGCGTTCAATCCCACAGATCTGAGATTTCTGTAGAAGTTCGGACCATCAAACAGAAATACAGCCCTGTTTTGCTTCAACATGTAATTCCCCAAAAGAAAAAGCCATACGTTGTTATAACCTCTATGGGCTATACCAAAGTATGGCGGTTAAGATATAAATAGACTAATCTAAAGGCCGTAGTCTGTCAATAGGGATTTTTCATTGTGTATACAGAGTAACAATTCCCCGCGCTGCAGTCAAAAGGCGAACATGGCTGGCAGGGCTCTTGAGTTACACTGGAAGCAGCGGCTTTTTTGCCGTACACTGTGTTTGCTAGATGTTAAGGACTGACAGCATGTTCCAAGGTGAGCAAGTTGGGAAATCTTGCTTTTTAGTCCATGGATGTGAGCAAGTAAGGTCAAGCTACTACACGAATTTTGGAGAGCACCTCAGTCCACTACGCAGCAACAAGCCCTATATGCATGGGGCACATGTGAAATGCAAAGTCTCCTGCCACTGTGTTATGTGGACATCATTGAAATCCATAACAGGGCATTGAGGCTTGCTCGATCTTGTCGGTAAAAGAAGCCCGCCAGTCGGCGGGCTTCTACATCATGCACCTTGATAAAGCGAGACAGCGCCCGAACCGTCGCAGCGTAACATATCCCAATCAGCCCTGTTGTCCCCGTCGTAATCAAGGACAACGCCACATACGTTTACAGATAGTTCTACAGATGGTTCGTTCCACTGGAGGAGGAAATCATCACCAGTTCCTGGAGTGAAGACCTTGCTTTCC
>JAFTDG010000005.1 GCA_017454325.1 Desulfovibrio sp.
CTCACGGCAGGCAGCGTGCCAAAGCTGGAAAACAACAGCAGAATAAGTAGGAGGAGTAAGAAAAATGGTAGCAGCCACCACCATGCCCCACGTCGCAGTGGAGCTGGCGAAGGTGGCGGTAGCACGACAGGGGGAGCAGCCTTGGGCAATTCTTGAGGCACGGATGTGGGCCTGACCTCAACTGTGGATAGCCGGCACAGGCTTTGCGCCTCCACACCCGGAGTGCCCGGCCCAAACCCCCAACATACAAAGACGGGCTGCCCCCCAACCACCTATAGAGAACTGTCGTCGGGAAAGCTGAGGGCGAGTTCCAGCAGATTACCACGGGTCAGCTTTAATGCATCCGGTGACTGCTTGAGTTCTTCCGCAAAACGTCGGATTTCATTGCCCATATGCATGAGCGTGGAACGGATGGTGTTTTGTTCCTGCTGAGGCAGGTCGCTCAGCTGTTGTACAGTGCCCTGTACAGGAGTGTACCAGTCAACAGAACCCTCTGTTTGGTTGAAAACGGGTTCGGCGAACAGCAATACATAATCATCACCGAACTTGCGGCGCAGCATGTCACGAAGCTGGGGGAAACACTCACTAACCATGATGCCCTGATAGGCAAGGGCATGCATGTGTGCCTTTGGGGTTGAAGCAATGAAGGTGCCTGTCATTTGCTTCTCCGTGCAGACAGCGTTTTTTTTGCCTCACATGGTTCTAGTGCCAGTATGGTACGGAGGGCATCATCTTCCGCATGCAAATCTGCGTACGTTTTTTCTGCCGCAGCCAGCAGATTCGCCTGCAATGCTGTATGTTGCCCATACAGCCAATATAGCACTCCGCCTATGCACAGCAGGAGCAGAAGGCTAACAAGAAGGGGAAGCCTTGCAGGGTGAGATTGCTGGACAGTCTGATTATCGGTTGGCATAGCGCGTCATCTCCCAACCACAGGTGGCATGCCGGGCACACCGCCAGCTGATTATGCCTTGGAGTCTGCGTAATCCTCGCAAGCACGGCGAAACGCCTCACCGTTGGCTGAAGAAATGCGTTCTGCATCGGTCTTTTCCTTGGCGAGGTCATTGACCTTACGGTTCAAAACCTGTTGTTGCTGCCGTGCCGTCCGTAGTCTGCGAGCGCCATTTTTTGCAGAGGAAGACGTTCGCCGGGCTGACAGTGCGCGTTCTTCACTGACAAAGGCGGCTTCGTATTGCTGATCGAGGTTGCGGCCGTTGGTGACAGCATTACCCATGAGGCTGATGGCTTCTTCACGACCTGACGCAATTTCTGCATACATTCTTTGCGCGACGTCACGCGTGACTCTCTTGGCCTTGATGTCAGCAATCAGGCTGGCAAACTGGCGGTCATAGCACTGGAGGGATGCTCTGGCTGCCGCCCCCACCACATCCAGATTGGAAATATCCCCGTCGATATCCTGCAGATAGGAGGCCATGCGCTTGTTTTCGTCGGCTTCTTTTTGCTTGGATGCATATATGTTGCCTGTCACACCGCCGGCCACGCCGCCAACTGCGGCTCCGGTCACCGCACCTTGCCATTTGCCGCCGCTCAACAGAAAGCCCAGAGCTGCGCCACCGAGCGCTCCAAGCGCTGCACCTCCAGCTGTGCCTTTGGCAACATCGTGTTCATGAGTACGCAGGTCCTGAATGGGGCGATAGCAGGCCGGATAGTAGTTTACGGCTGTGGTTTGCGTTCCGTATTTCCCCGCACAACCGCTTGCCAATAAGGCGATTGTAAGTATAGCCAGTGAAAAAGGACGGACATGATACATGCTCAATCTCCTGTGATGGTGTGCAGTTCTGTCGGCTCGGGCACAGTTATGCTGTTACGTCTTGCCAGGTGAAACTGGCTGCAATCCTCACTGTGGTTGCATCGTAAGCCTTGCAGCTTCCGCGGGATCAAGATGCTCGAGAAAAGAGAGCAGGTCGTGCACATTATTGCTGCGACATGCTAGGTATGCGAGCACATATTCCCGGTGCGTCAGACTATTTCTGTATATTGTATATCGTCTTTCCGGTCCGGTAAAGGGCAGGCCAAGAGCCTGTCCTACCTTGGGATGTATAGGCAGCCAGAAATCATTGAACGGGTGCACATAGGCCTTGCGCACTGAGGGCGGCAGTCCGCCCAGGCCAAGCAGGCGGAGCAGACTATCTGCCATGTGCAGTATAAGTTCCGGCCCCGGATGGTTGACGGTCAGAAAGAGCTGTTGTTCACGCCAGCGTTCACGCAGCAACGGGGCGCAGTGCAAGGGAGCATCCGATTCCTTATGTTCTTCATAGGTCAGGGATTCTTCGGCTATGGCGTTGAGTACTTTTGCATCACCCAACAGGGCGGGAGAGCCCTTGAGATAAAGACGGAGTGCCGTCTTTGAATCGCAATTCTCCAGCAGTTTTTCCAGAAGCGTGTCGGTAAAATTGATGGGGCCTCCACTTTGCCAGAAAGGCCAATAGCCTTTGAACATCATGTTGGGAATTTTTATATGTATGCAGCCTTGCGGCAGCTGCAGCAACAGCTGTTCTGTGGAGAGATTTTCCCACTTTGCAGACAGGTGCTGATAGAGGAAAAGGGCGCAATGCTTCATGTCGCCCGCGTCGATGGGTTCGCGTGTGTAGTTGACATAGCGGCGCACATAAAAGCGCTGCGTAAATGCCGGTGTGTTCTTCAGTAATGGCAGCAGCATGTCACCCTGGCAGTTGGCATGAAGAAGACAGAGTTCCTGTGGCATGGCTGTGTGTGAAGAAAGTAGTGCTTACGGTTTATACGAGTATCCAGTAGAGAACGAACGCCGAAAGAATGACTATGAGTACTGCCAGCATAATGCGTGCATGCTGATTCCATTCAAAATCGTCATTATCATCTTGAAACGCATCATCTGCGGAAGTCGGTGCTTTGAACAGGCCTTGTAGTATGGATTTGAAAGACATGGGTATCCTCAAGTCGGTCTGGGATGAATATGATGATTGTTACGAGGCCCAGGCTGTCAGGGCTTTGTCCAGTTCAGGGCCAGGGCTGACCTTGAGCGCACTATCAAGGTGCAACAGACAGATATGTCCGTCAAGGTGTACCTGGGCATGCGTTTCAACCGGGCCGGGAAAACGTTGCAATATGTCGCGCAGAGCAAGTATGTCTTCACGCCCTAGGCGTTTTTCGGGAATATACACGCAGACAGGTGTATCGCTGGTATTGCAGGCTTCGGTCAGGGGGATGACGCTTTGGCCCAGCAGCCTGACTTCGTGTGGTGCAGCCTCTGTGGATTCTTCCTCATCTGTTTGGTCTGTATTCTCATCCTGCTGTTTATCAAGCCTGGCGGTAAGGCAGATGGGTTGGTCAGCGTGCAACAGATCGCGGCATGCCATGTAGGCCTTTGGAAAGAAGGTTACCTCGCCATGCCCGGTGAGATCCTCAATGCCAACAAAGGCCATGCGTTCCCCCTTGGATTTGGTTAGAACTTCCTTGAGGCTCGTCACCAGACAGGCACAGCGAATTTCTGAGCCGGGAAACAATTCTCTTGCGTCTTCCAGAGTCTGCAAACCGAGGCGGCGTATTTCGCGACTGAAGGGCTGCAGAGGATGGCTGGTAAGAAAAAAACCCAGGGCTTCTTTTTCGGCCAGGAGTTTCTCGTCATCGGGCAGCTCAGGAATGGAAGCCTCTTCACAGGCCAGTCCTATGCCGGGAAGGGAGTTGGCCTCTGCCGTCGGAGTCATGCTCAGCAGTGAAATCTGGTTGGAGGTTTTATCTTTGGCCTTCTTTTGCGCGCGGGCGACTACCAGATCAAGAGCGGCTAACTGAGCAGCGCGGGCAGCACCAAAGCAGTCGCAGGCACCACCCTTGATGAGAGATTCCAGCACGCGTTTGGTGACCTTGCGTAAATTAACCCTGCAGCACAGGTCATACAGGGAGGCATATGGGCCGTTGTTTATTCTGGCTGTTACAATTTCACGGATAGCTTCATCTCCCACATTTTTTATGCCACCGAGACCAAAGACAACCTGTCCTTCATGTGCCGTGAACTCGCGCCGGCTTACATTTACCGAAGCCTGAGCCACGGGGATATTCATGTCCCTGCAACATGAAACGTATTTGAGAAGCTTGTCCTGGTTGCCCATTTCTGAAGACATCAGTGTAGCCATGAACTCCACTTTGTGATGTACCTTGAGATAGGCCGTATAGTAGGAAATAAGGGCATATGCTGCAGAATGAGACTTGTTGAAGCCATAGGCTGCGAATTTTTCCATCAGATCAAAGATTTCATTGGCCTTGTCTTCCCCTATGTTGTTTCTGGCAGCTCCGCTGACAAAATTGACGCGTTCTTTTGCCATGGCTTCGGCTTTTTTCTTGCCCATGGCCCGGCGCAGCAAATCGGCTCCCCCCAGGGTATAATTGGCTATGATCTGGGCAATTTGCATAACCTGTTCCTGATAGACAATGACACCATACGTGTCGCGCAGGCAGTCCTTGAGGGATTCGTGAGGATATTCCACAGGCACCTGCCCATGCTTGCGCTTGATGAATTCGTCCACCATGCCCGAGCCAAGGGGGCCAGGACGGTACAGGGCAAGCATGGCGATGATGTCTTCAAAGCAGGAGGGCTTGAGCATACGCAAATACTGGCGCATGCCAGAGCTTTCAACCTGAAAGACCCCGTCGGTGTCTCCTCGAGAATAGAGGTCATAGGTCTCGGTGTCGGTGAGGGGTAAATTGTCCAAATCAGGAGGGGTTTGCCCTTGCAGGCTGATGTTATCCAGGGTGTCCTGAATAAGCGTCATAGTCTTGAGGCCAAGAAAGTCAAATTTGACAAGCCCTGTTTTTTCCGTCATGGGGCCGTCAAACTGGGTTACCAGCTCATTGCGCTTGCCCAGGTACAGAGGCAGATATTCCACCATGGGCTTGTCAGAAACAACAAGACCCGCAGCGTGGGTGGAGGCGTGGCGTGCAAGGCCTTCCAGACGCTGGGCCGTATCGAGCAGATGTTTGACCTCGGGCTCGGTCTTGTACATCTCGGCAAGTTCCGGCTCAGTTTCAAGGGCTTTTTTAATAGTCATTTTGAGGTCGGCAGGCACGAGCTTGGCTATCTTGTCAGTCTCGGCAAAACTCATGCCCAGCGCACGGCCGACGTCACGCACTACGCCCTTAGCCTTCATGGTGCCGAATGTTGTGATTTGGGCCACAGAGTCCTGACCGTAGGTGTCCACCATATGCCTGATGACCTCGGTTCTGCGGCGTTCACAAAAATCCACGTCTATATCGGGCAGGGAGACGCGTTCGATATTGAGGAACCGTTCAAACAGCAGATTATAGGGCAGGGGATCGAGATTGGTGATGCGCAGGGCCCATGCCACCAGGGAACCGGCTGCGGAACCACGGCCCGGTCCCACAGGCACACCATGATTTTTTGCCCAGTTGATGAATTCCTGCACGATAAGAAAGTATCCCGGGAAGCCCATCTCCAGAATTACCTTGAGTTCGTGCTGGAGGCGGTCCCGGTAGAGCTGCAAGTTAAGACTGGCACGGTTGGGATGGTTGGCAAGGCGCTTTTCCAGGCCTTCTTCCGCCAGTTTGCGGAATTCCGACTCCAGACTCATGCCTTCCGGCAGGGTATATACCGGTAAATAGTGGTGGCCGAAATCGAGCTCCACGGTACATTCCTCTGCAATGCGCATGGTATTGTCCAACGCATCGGGTACATGCGAAAAGGCTTTTTCCATGTCTTCTGTGGATTTGAAATAGAGCTCATCAGTATTGAATTTCATGCGCTTGGGATCGCTCATGGTTGTCTGCGTCTGGATGCAGAGCAAGACTTCATGGGCTTCAGCGTCCTCCCTATTGAGGTAATGGCAGTCGTTGGTGGCCACCAGCGGCAGATGTTCGCTCTCGGCAAGTTCCAGCAGGGCGGTATTGACAATCTCCTGTTCCTTCAGGCCGTTGGACTGTAATTCCAGATAAAAATGGCCTGGATAGATAGAGGCGTATTCGCGTGTGAGATCACGTGCCTTGTCCAGATTTTGGGCCAGCACAGCACGAGGGATTTCCCCTGCAATGCAGGCTGAAAGACAGGTCAGGCCTTCGGCGTATTTGCGTAGCAATGCTTTGTCTACTCGTGGTTTGTAGTAAAAACCCTCCAGATGACCTGCAGTCACGAGTTTGACCAGATTGTGGTAGCCATTCATATCACGCGCAAGCAGAATAAGATGGTGGCGTACACGCGCGAGAGGGGAATCAGGGCTTTTGTCTGTGTGGTTGTGACAAACATAGACCTCACAGCCGAAAATGGGCTTTATGCCCACATCCTTACAACCCTGAAAAAAGTAGGCAGCGCCGAACATATTTCCATGGTCTGTTATGGCACAGGCCGGCATGCCAAAATCTTTGGCGCGGGTACAGGCATCTTTGATGCGTATGGCTCCATCAAGCAAGCTGTATTCAGTATGGCAATGCAAATGCACAAAATCTGCCATGAAATACTCCCTATGACTTGGAGAGTAACGTTTTTCTTCATGTTGGCGGCAAGATGACAGAATATAGCATAGGCCGGTAAGGCCCTCAAGACGAAGACGAAGAGACAGTGCCTGCGGGGTGGTGCAGGGCAAGGAGTACAGCCGCACCAAAGAGAAAGGTTTTGCGATGTTCAACCACAAGTCCAGCTGTTCGTACCAAGCCTTCAAGACCGCCATGGCGAAAGATAGTGACGCACTTGCCATAAAAAAGGTGCAGAAGTAGCCAGGATATCCCTACTACGGGCAGTTCAAGATTGCGTTCGGCAAGTTTGAAATCTGCCACCAGCAGTTTATGCGAGACCGTGCTTGCCATGTGCAGCAGCGTTGCACATTGGTCTTCCGGCAATGCAGAAAAACAAAAAGCCAAGCGCAGACAGTCATAGCCTTTATCTGGATGGGCCGCGGCTGTAAGAATATCGGTCATGGGGGGATTAAGGGGAGCGTCGCGGGCGTAAGCCGGCCAGGGGATACGCTGGTGCAATGGCGTATACTGAAGGGGAATATGCACTGAATGCACAGAATCGGAGCTCAGCATGTGTTTGCTGCGTTCAGTCGCTGTACCATGAGGTCGCGCAGTGGAGCCTGCGGCGTGCCCTGGGGCAGCCCGCACAAAAGGGCCATGGCATGGCCGTCCTGCAGAAATTGTCGGCGTGCGGAAGGAAAATGCAGGTCATAAAACCATGTGCCGAGCAGCAACCTGAAGTCATTGACACAGCGCAAATCAGCATATGCTGCTACTCGCTGCTCCCGCACGGCAGCGAGTATGCCTTCACCGGCGATGGTGGGATCATCGGGCTGTTGCAGCACCACAGTGGGATTGTACGGGCCTGGCCCGTTAAGATGGGCATCCATGATGCGTAAAATGTCTAGTTTGTCCGCATCACGTACAACATTGGTCACCAGCGCTGTGTCATTGGGAATGTGTGCTGGCAGTGAGAAGCGGTTATGCATGCCCACGGCAGCAAGCACCAGTTTGCGTACTGTGGGGTGTTCTGCGGCAAGGCACTGTTCCTTCTTGAGAATGCGCACACCCTTCTGACCATGGTTACAGGACTCCCTGTCACGGAACGTATGATATTGCAGGTACTGCTCAAAACGTCCCACATCGTGGTAGAGAGCGGCCAGCAGGCATGCACGGGAAAGCGGCGGTGGAAAAGCCTCGTTGGCAACCATATTGCGAGCATTGGCCAGGACTGCCCTGGTGTGCGCAATCTTCAGATCCATGGGGGAAGTATCCCCCTGTCCCCTGGCGCGCTCTTGTGCGGCATAGGCAGCAAACCAGTCTTCGTGGACGGCAATATCAAGGGAATGTTCCGGAAAGTGTGTGCTGTGGCTCATGGGGCATTGTTGTGTATTTGTGGTGGATTGGCTGTAGCTGGGTCCTGTCCAGGAGGGGCAGGCGAAATCAGTTTGTCTGAAACTTCTCCCGGGCCTGGAATGACGAATGTTTCCGGATTCAGGCTGTACCATGCAAACCACATGGAGTAGCCTCCATAGAACTGGGGCATGGATGCGCCTTTCATATTGCCTTCTACAGCCGTTCCGGTGGCTGGATCCCAGATGCTGCGAGTGGAGAGATCCATAATTTTGCCATAGCGCGGCACGAAAAGGAAAGGTTCAGCCCAAATCTGACGGTTGAAAATACGCACCACTTCCAGTTTTTGGTCATAGGCGGCCAGCAGAGCGTGTGGTCCGATGAAAAAATTGACAGCTCCCTTTTTTTTCACATAGCCTATATCAATGCCAAGCAGATAGCCTTGGTATTCCAGGCAGAGCATCGGCGTCTTGCGGTGGAAGCGTCTGTCCACCCGTTCTACAGGGTAGATCAGTTTGTCGTTTAGGTAGTAGCTTTCCTGGCGTTGATAACTGCCATAGGGGTCACGGCCGTAGGGACGGTTGCCGGCTGGCTTTGACAGAACCTGTGCCGTGGGAAAAACACGTTTTGCAGCACCCCAGTTTGTCCAGAAAACAGGCAATGTGGGTAACCCCCGGCCCATAAGGGGGCCTTCAAAAGCCATGCCCGTTTCCTGAAGCCAGAGACTGCCGGAATTGCGGTCTATCAGCACGCTGTTGCCGTCATAGATACGCCCTTCAGGGTCGAAGATAAGGTTGAGCCCTGCCATGGACGCATCATACGCCATGAGTGTGCCCGTTGTGGGGCAGTATGTGATGGCATAAGCCAGATCGTCCACGATTTCGTTGACCACCTGATGCCAGACCATGATGCGTTGTGGGTAAATGCGTGGTCCGTCGGGCAGCATGACTACGAAAACAATGTCGTCATCACTGCTGCTCAGGTTGGCCTCCTGAATGCGGTCATACTTCGGGCGATAGAGCGAGGGAATCGCCCCGTAGCTCACGCCGGTGGAGAGCAATTTATTGGAGATTCGAGCAAGGTCTTCCATGCTGCGGGGTCTGGCTTCAGGCATATCCCAGGGCATAGCGCACAGTAACAAGGCGCACACTGTGGCCCAGGCCGCCGTAAGACGCATACTTGTTGTCAGCATGCCCCCTCCGTGTGATCCACAGATAAATATGCGCTGAAAATATAGTCCCGTAGAGCCTGTGTCCACGGGCGGGGCGGCTTGCCCAAGAGGGTGGCAAGTTTTGTGTTGTCAAGTACCGAAAAGGCTGGTCGTGTCGCTTTTTGCGGCCACTGTGAGGATTTAATGGGCTCGACGCGGCAGGATTCACCCGCAAGGCTCACGGCCTCGCATGCCAGATCGCACCAGGATGCCTGACCGCTGTTGACCGCATGCCATATGCCATTGGCACGCTTTTCAGCGAGAATGGCACACCATTGCGCAAGATCCCGTGTATAGGTGGGTGAGCCAACTTGATCATGCACTACATTGATGGCATCACGCTTCTTGCAGGCTGCAATAATAGTGTCAACAAAGTTTTTGCGACCGGGGCCGAACAGCCATGCCGTACGCACAATGCAGGAACGCTCGGGCAGAATCGTCATGACTGCCTGTTCTCCGGCAAGTTTTGTACTGGCATAGACTGAGGCTGGATGTGGCTTGTCAGTTTCTTTGCGAGGGCCGTCATTTCTGCCGCCGAAAATAAAATCTGTGCTTATTTGCACCAGGAATCCGTTACTAGTTGCCACTATCCTCGCGAGGGAGTCCGGCAGGGTACGGTTGAGCAGACCAGCCTCATCTGGATGATCTTCGGCGTCATCCACTGCTGTCCAGGCAACAGTATTGAAGATGACATCCGGCTGAGTTGCATCAACAGATGCCTGAAGAAATTGGGGATCCAGCAGATTGCCATCCTTCCTGCCCAAAGTTGCAACTTCCCAGCCACGATGGGTAAGCTCAGCTGTCAAAGCCTGTCCAAGGAGTCCTGTAGCTCCGCCGAGAACCAGTGCTTTTGCCATACATCCTCCGCCCTTAGGCCATGCCATGCAGGTGGTTTTTACATCTCACCTTGTATCCCCGCTGGGGGGCGGGGTCAATAATTTGTAATGTCATGCAGAAATGTGCAATTTGGTATTTACCACTTGAATGAAAATCGTGTCTTGGCTACACTTAGTAAAGGAAACGGACGTGCATGGCAGACAGCTTCGGAACTGCTGAAAATTTTTTGTATGCACGTAAGATGAAAAAAGGAGTTATGCATGAGTCAGGACAATTCTGGGATTGTCGTAGACAGGGCCAAATCGCAATGGTCCGATCTATGGAAAAAAGAGGATTACTGGGCCATATGGATAGGCTTTTTTATTTTACTTGTGGGAATGTACTTCATCTTTAATGGCAAGGCAGAGCTTACGGCGAAAAATGCTCCCTATGTGGCCACGATGAAGGCCGAGGTTCAGAAGACCACAGCTTTTAAAACCATAGAATGGTACGAAGCTTCTGCTGCATCTAAGGGCGTGCAGGCTACAAATCTTCCTGCAATCAAGAGCCTTCTGGGCTACCTTAAAACTCCTGCACGTTGGCAGTCCAATCCTCTTGAGGCCCTGGTCCTTTCCAAGGAAGAGGCCGGCCGTCGCAATGAGAGTGTAAAGCCAGCCATTGAAAAGGCAAAGGCGGCCGAAGCAACGGCACTGCAGACGGCTCGTGCGGCACAGGATGCTGCTGCGGCTGCCATGTACAAGGACGATAAGCTCAATACTGCAGCTTCCGATGCTATTGCAGCCTGGCAGAAAGCCAAGGGTGAGACTGGTAAGGCCAAGAAAAAGGAAGTCAAACCCTTTAACCTCATTCCTAGTCTTATTGGTGCCGGTATCGTACTGGGCCTGCTGTGTACCCTCGGCGCAGTGTTCATGGGCTTTAATGCCATGAAGTTTTTCCTGGCTTTCCAGGGGGTGTTCTGGCTCTGCGTGCTGGCAAATCTGCTGGGCAACCAGGTGACCATGCGCAAGTACGGCCTCAATGCCGAAATATGGGGCATCATCCTCGGCATGGTGGTCGCCAATACCGTGGGAACCCCAAAATGGCTGAAGTATGGCGCGCAGGTGGAATACTATATCAAAATCGGTCTGGTACTGCTTGGCGCCACGGTGCTCTTCCATAAGATTATGGCTATCGGCATTCCCGGTATTTTTGTGGCCTGGGTCGTTACCCCCATCGTTCTTGTGTGCACCTATATCTTTGGCCAGAAAGTGCTGAAGATGCCTTCCAAAACCCTGAACATCACAATTTCTGCAGATATGTCGGTATGCGGCACATCAGCGGCCATTGCCACGGCAGCTGCCTGCCGCGCCAAGAAAGAGGAACTGACTGTTTCCTTGGGCCTTTCCATGGTGTTCACGGCCATCATGATGGTTGTTATGCCACTGGTGATTCGTGCGCTTAACATGCCTGAGGTGCTTGGCGGTGCATGGATTGGCGGTACTGTGGACGCCACGGGCGCTGTGGCTGCTGCAGGTGCCTTTGTTGGCCCCAAGGCCATGCAGGTGGCCGCAACGGTCAAGATGATTCAGAATGTGCTCATTGGTCTTACTGCTTTCTGCGTGGCCGTGTACTTCTCCACCAAGGTGGAGGCACAGGCTGGCGAGAAAGTGGGCGCCATGGAAATTTGGCACCGTTTCCCCAAATTTGTCCTGGGCTTCCTGGCTGCATCGATTTTCTTCTCCTGGCTCAGCACCAGTCTCGGCTCTGACTTGGCCCGCATTCTCGTGGATAACGGCACCAATAAGGTGGCAAACTCCCTGCGTGGATGGTTCTTTGTACTGGCCTTTATTTCCATCGGTCTGACAACTAACTTCCGTGAACTGGCCAAGTACTTCAAGGGTGGCAAGCCTGTCATTCTGTATGTGTGCGGTCAGAGCTTCAATATCGCGCTGACCCTGCTTATGGCGTGGCTCATGTTCTACAAGGTATTCCCTGAAATTACTGCCAAGATCTAGGAGTTTCTTTTTCAAAACTCCGGCCGCCGCGGTCTTCCGGCTGCGGCGGCCTTTTGTATCAGGAGGGTATGGTGGGCAAGAAAATCCTTCGGTTGGTGTGTTGTATAGCAGGCTTATGGTTTTTTTTCGCTGTGGTCACGCCATGGTTTTATGATCGTTCGCCGGCCTGGCAACGCTACTATCAGGTACAGGAGGAAAACGACCTTCACAGTGGTGCCGTGTACTACAGTGATGTGCCTGTCACGCTAGATGCAGAACTCCATGTGCGGGAATCTGTGCGAGAGGGCATGCAGGTTTGGAAAAAAGAACATCATCTGGGTAATGACTGAATGTCGCCAGATGAGCCTGCACCATTCTTCAGGATTATTACCTATGAAAAAAATTATATCCATAGATAATACGCATATCAGACGCAGGATAGTTGGATATTCAAGTATAAAGGTTTTCTTAAAAGAAAATTTTAAGTTTTATAAGATAGTGGACGCTATCTATCGCGGGTATTTTTTACGGCTGTCATATTGGGAAGACTTTGACAATAAGGATATTAAAATCCATACCCCTGCCCTGGAAGTATATAATAATGATAGCATACTGGTTTCAATCTTCATTCTAAAAGACAGTTATGACTGCTTATGTTTTGGTGAATACATGCAGAATGTCAAAAGAATCAATGATGTCCTGGAAATTATAGACAGAAAGTGGTAATCTGCAGGCGGTATCTATTATCTATTCATCATCCTCTGCAGCGATGGTGATTTGGCCATCCTTTACCTCTATGGATGCCATCTGTGAGAGCGCGGTATTGCCCTGTACATCGTTCATCTCAAACATATATACAAAGTTGCCATCGCCCAGATCTGCATCCTCAATAGTTGAACTTTCTGATAATTTGAATGTTTCCAGTTCCAGTTCTTCAATCTCATCGTCTTCGGCATTTATGCGCATGAAGGGGAATATGGTGGTTATTTCATCGCCCACCTTTACCTTACGCAGAAATTTATCGGGAATGTCACCTTCGAGGATGTTTCGTGCCCCCAGCAGTTTGTATGATTTGGTTTCAAAACTGTAGATAATGTCCAGAAAAACACGTTCTCCATTGAGCTTGGCCGGCACGTTGTAACGGTATTTCTCCTCATCCATGTGGGTGATATCCAAATACAGCTGATGCCCGTCCAGTGCTGCCCAGGTATTGCGATAATTGTCGCGAAAAATGCCGTGCTCCCAGTCTGCCTGTATATCTCCATCTTTACCGAGGATGACAACAACTTCATCCTCTTTGCTGTACAATGCAAGATAGAAATACACTGCACTGAGAAATTTTGTCTTTTCCGGGCCAAGAGTCAGGGTGGCATCTCCCTGAGCGCTGATAGTAAGAGGGGCATCTTCCAGACTGCTGATGTCAAGTTGTTCCAATGGCTGCAAGGAGGCCAGCACAGCCTGTGCACCGGACGCGGTAAAGATGCTCCACTGGCTGCCAGGTGATGTATCTGGTACTTGCGGCGAACTCCAGGCTGGGGGGAGAGGCTCTCCCGTAGCTACGGCAGTGCCGGGCGCTTCCTGAAGCGTCGAGGCAATGGCTGTAAATTGACGACGCGCCGTCTCTCTGTCTATTTTGTTGAGCTGTAGCCCCTGCAAAATAAGAAATGACGTTTTTAAACCACGTGAAAGCATGGCTTTGTAGCTCTTGCCTCCATCCAGAGGGTAATAGAAGGAGAGGCCGGAAGATGATTTTCGGTAAGTTCCGTTGACTTTGTAGATAATGGCGTTATGCAGTGCATCCAGTGCATACTGGGAATTTTGGGGAAGATTGCTTTTTAAGTGGTTGATATAGTCGCCCATATCCACCATATTGGAATACCCGGAGGTTTTGGAGTTGCTGTAATTCTCGGCAGCGTTGGCATGGCGGCCCATGACAGCATAGAATCCATTATTATTTTTGACAGCGCGGGCGGCTTCCAGCCCCAACCTATTCCATGCCGCATTTACCTGTGGCAGACGGGAAAGGTCTGTTACGGACATTGTTGCGCTGTCTTCACTATCCTCTTCCTTGCATCCGGCCATATACGTGTCGCAGATGTGTCTGCCAAGCTCCTCTGCATCCATACTGGTGTTTTGAGCCAAAGCAGTTAGAAAACCTTTATATTCCCAGCCATTTCCAGGCACCACATCTTCCGAGGCTACCATATAACGGGCAAAGCCGTGCACCACATTGGCAACGTCCAGTGTAGCCATAAGGCATGCATCAAAACCAATGATTTCCAGCGGGGGATGTTTTTCATCCGGAGTCCAGGCATTTTCTAAAGCGGTACGCAGTTCGTTGAGGGTCAGGCCGTCATCGTTAAAATTTTCATCAATGGCCAGTTCATGCACACTGCCGCCGCCGTGGTCCCAGATGATGAGTATTGCATGATCTGCAGGATATTTTTCCCGGCAAAAACGTAAGAAAGAAGCCAGTGTTTCACTGTTGCCCATGCTGGCTTGCGGCAGGCTGGCGAGGTGGTGCATATCTTCCTTATCAATGACATAACGTTCCAGTTTTTTGCTGGAGATGACTTCATTCTGCCATTTTTTTGTACCGCCTGTCTGCAGCACAACAATTACATCGTCCCCAAGTTTGGCGTTTACAGCTTCGGCAAGATCCAAGGTGGCTCCGCCCATGCGTCGTTC
>JAFTDG010000036.1 GCA_017454325.1 Desulfovibrio sp.
GATTGTGGGCATACGCACTGACGCGCGCTGCCAGATGATTTTCATGGACACCCCCGGCTTGACGCAAACTCGGGGACGCTTGAGCAAAACCATGATCCAGGCCGTGTGGCAGAGCCTCGGCCAGGCGGATGTGGTCATGCCCGTGCTGGACGCCCACCTGTACATACTGCACCCGGAATTTCTGGAACGCGACATCGCCCCAATGACACAGGCTCTGGCCGAAGACAGCAGGCCCATGATTATCGTTGTGAACAAAGTCGATTTGTTTGCTGATAAAAGCCGTATGCTGCCCCTGCTGACGCGCCTGCACGAGCTGTGGCCTGCAGCGGAGCTCTTTCCCCTTTCGGCGCTGAACAAGGACGGTCTGCCGGCCCTGGTTGACCTTATCCACGCCAGCCTTCCCGAAGGGTCGGCCGAATTTCCCGAAGACCAGATCTCCACAGCGCCCATGCGTTTTCTGGTGGCAGAGATCATACGCGAAAAACTTTTCCTGCACTTGCGGCAGGAAGTGCCCTATTCCGTGGCTGTGGATATTGAACATTGGGAAGAAGATGCGGCCCGCGGACAAACAGTTATCAATGCCGTCATCTATGTGGCCCGGCCCATGCACAAGGCCATGGTCATCGGTCACGCCGGGGCAACCATCAAACAGATCGGCATTGAGGCCCGCAAGGACATTCAGGTATTGCTGGAAGGCAAGGTGCACCTGGAACTGTGGGTCAAGGTGCGCGCCCAGTGGACAGAAGACGCCAGCTTTTTGCGGGAAATGGGACTGATGCCGGAGTAGAAGCGCATGGATGCAACGGCACTGCGCGCACAGTACGCGCACGTTCTCGAGCGGCTGGAAACAGCCTGTGCCTCTGCCGGGCGCTCCCGGTCAGAGGTGACCCTTATTGCTGTATCCAAGCTGCATCCCGCAGCAGATGTAGCTGTGTGCGCTGCTGCGGGACAGGTGGATTTTGGCGAAAACTACGTCCAGGAGGCCCTGGGTAAACGCGAGGAATTGCGTGCCAACCCGGCTACCGCGAGCGTGGGCGCACAGTTGCGCTGGCATATGATTGGCCATGTGCAGAGCCGCAAGGCCCCTCTGGTGGCCGGGACGTTCTGTTGCATCCATACCCTGGATTCCCGCAAGCTGGCAGACGCTCTAGAACGTCGCATGGTGGCACTGCAGGCAAAACAGCCTGTGCTCTTCGAGGTCAACGTGGGGGAAGAGCAGCAAAAAAGTGGTATTGCACCTTCTGCATTACCAGAATTGGCCGATTATGTTCTAGAGCATTGCCCGCACCTCCAGGTTCGCGGCCTCATGTGCCTGCCACCGGTGTTTGACGCGGGCGACGCGGCGCGCCCCCATTTTGCCAGGCTGCGCCGTCTGCGCGACGACCTGTGTCAGCGCTGCGGCCAGCCCTTGCCCGAACTTTCCATGGGCATGAGCGGCGACTTTGAGGGCGCCGTGGCCGAGGGAGCGACCATGGTACGCATTGGGACAGATATTTTTGGGCCGCGCCCACCCAGGAGTGGAAAACCTGCGGCATAATTCCCGCATGCGGGGACAGGCATAGGCCTGCCTGCGTGCCATCAGCGGAGACGCAACATGGCTGCCAAAGATAAGGATGCCAAGGCATTACCCGAAGGGCAGGGTGAAAAAGTCAAAAAGCCCTCAAAACTCAAACGTATTGTCATTATTCTGGCTATACTGCTCATAGTGCTTGCTGGTGCCGGTGCGGGCAGTTACTGGTGGTTTTTCATGCGCACTCCGGCTACGGGCACAGAAAGCCCTGAAGGGGGCACTGACGCTCCCGAAGCCGCTGCCACAGGTGCTGAAGGTACCACCGCCACCCCCGGTCAGGCAGCCCCTGCCGGCGGCGAGGCAGCCGGTGGCGGGCGCATTGAACGGCAGACACCGCTCCCCCGCAGCGGGGGTCAGGTATTGCCGCTGCCGCCGATTAAAGTGAACATTTCCGGTCCTTCTGGGCAACGCTATCTGAAGCTGGGCATGGAAGTGGAGGTAAATGCCGATGTTTCCGCGCAACTCAAGGCCAGCAGTGCACGCATACGCGATGCCATCATCATGCTGCTGGCAGGCAAGACCCTTGACGACATATCTTCGCCCGACGGCAAGGTACTGCTCAAAGCCGAGGTCGCTGCACGGCTCAACCAGATTTTAGGGGCGCAACGCATTGTTCGCGTCTACTTTACCGACTTTGTGATACAATAGTGTTGTCCTGTCAGGCCGGGCTGCTGCGGCCATGTTGTACCAGCGCAGTGCCCTGACCTCACGGAGATATTGAGGTGACATATGTCGCAGGAAGATCAGGAAGCCTTGGCGGCCCAGTGGGCCGCACAACTGGAAGATGAAGCCAATGCCGACGCAGGGGCAGGAGCTGGAGGGGATGCTGCAGCCGCAGCGCCTTCTGCTGCTGGCGCCGCCATGGATGACGAGGCCCTGGCAGCCCAGTGGGCCGAGGCCCTTGCCCAGGACGAAGAGAGCAAATCCGGGCCAGAGGCCTTTGGCGGTGCAGGAGCGGGTGCGGGCCTGACGGCTCAGGCCGAAGACGCGCATTTTCAGGATATGACGGACGTAGCGCGCCAGCCCAAGGACAACAAGCTCAAACGCGAACTGGACTTTATTCTGGACATTCCTCTGGATGTCTCGGCAGAGCTGGGGCGCACGCGCTTGCTTATCAACGAGCTGCTGCAGCTGGGCCAGGGCTCCGTTATTGAGCTGAACAAACTGGCAGGCGAACCGCTGGAAGTGTTTGTCAACGGCAAACTGGTGGCACGCGGCGAGGCAGTGGTCATCAATGAAAAATTCGGTGTGCGCCTGACAGACATCATCAGTCCCATCGAAAGGGTGAAACAACTTGGCTGACGTGACATTTGCCACCCTTGTTGCCGCCGCTGGCGAAGAACTTTCCGGGCAGGCCGTGCGAGGTGCTGTGGATCATTCCGCTCTTGCCTCGCAGGTCGTGCCGCCTGCTGTGGGGCAGGCGGTTGCCGACTCTGCCGCGAAGCTGCCACAGGGAATGGATACAGCTATTCAGGAATCAGCGCAGGCTGCGGCACAAATGCCCGCATTTACGTGGGGAGGCTATATTCAGGCCCTGGGTGTGCTCTTTGTGCTTGTGGCGCTCTTCTGTGTGACCCTGTGGCTGGTCAGACGCTTTGGACGCTTTCGTTTTTTGCCACGGCCAGGCTCACTGCCGCGCGATGCCCTGGTCATGGAGGCACAGCTGCCACTTGGCCCACGCAAGGGCTTGATGGTGGTACGTTTTTTGAATAAACGCTTGTTGCTGGGCGTTACAGAACAGCGTATCAGTCTTTTGAGCGAGGAGCAGGCAGAGCATGAGCCGGATAGTGCAGATTTTCAAACAATCATGGAGAATGCCCGCCACAGTGCTGACCATGAGCCTGCTGGCCATCCTCCTGCCTGACCTGCTGTTTGCCGCACAAGACCTGGACCTGCCAGCCATGCAGCTGACCCTCACCGGCAATGCCAAATCGCCGGAAAAGGTCTCTGTGCTGCTGGAAATTCTTTTTCTGCTCACGGTTCTCTCGGTGGCACCGGCCATCATGCTCACTGTCACCAGTTTCACGCGCATTATCATTGTGTTCAGTTTCCTGCGTCAGGCCATGGGCGTACAGCAGCTGCCTCCCACACAGATCCTCGCCAGCCTCGCCATTTTTATGACAGTGGTGATTATGTTCCCAGTAGGCAAACAGATCAACGACGAGGCGCTGCAGCCCTACCTGCAAGAACAAATAGATTACAAACTGGCGCTTGACCGAGCGCAGGCCCCTCTCAGAACCTTCATGTTCAAACATACGCGCGAAAAAGATCTGTCGGTATTCTATGCCATCAGCCAGATGGAAGCCCCGCGCAACAAGGAAGAGGTGCCTACCATGCTGCTGGCCGCCGCCTATGTTATCAGCGAACTCAAGACGGCATTTACCATCGGATTTTTGATCTATATCCCCTTTCTCGTGCTGGACATGGTCATCTCCAGTGTCCTCATGGCTATGGGCATGATGATGCTGCCGCCCATGATGGTCTCCATGCCCTTCAAACTGTTGCTCTTTGTTATGGTGGATGGCTGGAACCTGCTTGTGGGCTCACTGGTGAACAGTTTTCTGCTGTGATAGCGTCGGCGTGGTGCGCGCTACCGGCAGTGTTTCTTATACAGGACAGTGGACGAATATACTGGCACTCTTGCTCAGGAGTTACCCATGTCTCCGGAATTTGTCATCGGTTTTGGCCGGCAGGCCATTGAGCTCTGTCTGATGATGGCCTTGCCCATGCTGGGCGTAGGCCTGGCCGTGGGCGTGCTGATAAGCGTTATCCAGGCGGCCACGCAAATTCAGGAAATGACGCTGACCTTCATTCCCAAAATTGTCTGTATGTTTATTGCGCTGCTCCTGGCCCTGCCCTGGCTTATGGAGCGTATGATTACCTTCACGCGTGATATTTTTATCAATATCCCGACCTATATACGCTGAACGGGTATAGCCAGAATCGCCAGCCCAGGACGCACTGCCAGCGCTGCCCACCACGGCAGCCGCCTCCATCAGCCGCGGTCTGGCTGCCCGAGCAGCATTTCCAGTACGGCATCAGCCATGAGAGCTGCGGCTTCGGTGACACGGGGAGCCAAAGGTGGCGCCAATAGAATATCAGAAGTGAAATCACCCACCTGCACCATACGCCCCACACGACGGCGTTGCATGGCCGGCCCTCCCCAGCCGCCCATCCCCGAGGCAGAGACCACCTGGCGCCCTGCCAGCAAGGCACATTCCACCAGCAGGCTTTTATCTTCCGCTTGGTCAAAAGCCTCCACCCAAAGGGGACAGCAGGCCAGAATCTCCCCCATATTCGCGTGTGTGAGGCGCAGGCGGCGTGCTTCCAAGCGCATGGCCGGGTTCAGTTCGCGCAACAGTTCCGCTAGGGCATCCACCTTGGGGCGTCCCACATGGCGGGGCCAGTATTGCTGCCGGTTGAGGTTAGAGGCATCCACCACGTCGTCGTCCACCAGCAGCATGTGCCCAATGCCGCAACGGGCCAGCATAAGGGCAGCGTTGGAACCCAGGCCACCAGCGCCGGCAATGCCCACATGCGCGCCTTGTAGCACAACAAGCTGATCGTTGCTGAAATAGCGTGCAAGGCCGTCGTAAAGCAGATTGTTCATACGCCACTTCAGGTCAAGCTGCCAAAGTAACCCGTTCTAGGCACTGAGCGCAGTGGGATCTTCCCAGTCTTTGAGTACGGCCTGGTATCCGATGCCCGAGAGCGAAGCAACCATTTCTTCCAGGCTGCGACGGTCGGTGATTTCAAACTGGCCGGGATTGTGCAAATTTTCCGTGGCACGGCCGCCAACGGCCGTGGAGACCCCTGCAGACACGCGTGTCACGCCGATGGGCACCAGATGATCACGCATAAAGGCGCTTTCCCGACTGGAGCAGGTGATGCCCGCACGCGGCAAAAAACAGCGCAGGGCCGTCACGTACTGCACAAACAGCCTGTCGTCCACAGCATGCTGTACCGTGAAACTCCCCTCATGCGGACAGATGCGGGGTATGGATACGCTGACATCCACCCCCGGGTAACGCCGCTGCAGCCACCAGGCGTGCAGGCCCGTGGCAAAGGCGTCGCGTACGAAGCTCTCCAGGCCCAGCAGGGCCCCCACACCGATGCTGCGCATGCCCCCCTCGGCAGCGCGCTGCGGCGCATTGAGGCGGAAGCCGTAATCGTGTTTGGGGCCCACTGGATGCAGCCAGGCATAGAGCTCCGGGCTGTACGTCTCCTGAAACATGGTCATACTGTCGACGCCCGCCTGCACCATATCGGCATATTCTTCTGTGGTCAGGGAATAGACCTCAATCCCAACAGAGGCAAAGCGAGGTTTGATGCGCCTGACCACTGCGGCGATATATTCCGGCGAGGAAACCTTGCGCGCATCTCCCGTTAGCAGCAGAATATGCTGAAAACCACGGTCGGCAATAACACCCGCCTCAGCCGCGGCTTCGTCCACACTAAGGTGACGCCGTTTCTGCGGATTCTTGGCATTGAAACCACAGTAGCGGCACTGGTTTGTGCATACGTCGGAAATATAGAGCGGCGTAAAAATGTTCACAGCCCGACCAAAATAGCGCAGTGTCAGCTCGTGCGCACGGCGTGCCATAGCCTCAAGATGCGGCGCCGCTGCCGGAGAAAGCAGGATGAGAAAGTCTTCAGGCCGCAGATGTTCCCTTTGCAGCAGGGCAGGCACATATGTTTCCCTCGCGCCGGCTGCCACAGCATCCCTTCTTTCCGCCGGCCAGGCCGCGAGATACTCTTGAAATGTTTCCATAACGCATTCCCGTATGTTGCAGCGCTACTGCACGCCATGGGTTATACCCCTGGGCGTGTCGAACAGCTTAGCGCAAAAAACCTGTGAGGGGCGATGATGCGGCAGCACCTTGCCCCTGTGCTCTCACCGCCCCCGGCCCTGCCAGCCACGCGCTACGTCCCGCGCGCACGGCATCGGCAAAGGCCCGTGCCATGGCGACGGGGTCCTGGGCAGAAGCAATGGCCGTATTCACCAGACAGGCAGCCGCCCCCATTTCCATGGCTTCACAGGCCTGCGAGGGACGCCCGATGCCCGCATCCACAACTATGGGCACATCCAATTCTTCCAGAAGGATGGCAAGCATCTCCCTGGTGCGCAGTCCGCGGTTGGTACCGATGGGCGCGCCCAGCGGCATGACGGCGGCGGCACCGGCATTGGCACAGGCCCGCGCCACATAGAGATCAGGATTGATATAGGGCAGTACCGTAAAGCCCTCCTTAACCAGCATCTCCGTGGCTCTTGCCGTTTCATACCCATCAGGAAGAAGGTGGCGCACATCGGAGATGACTTCAATCTTGACCCAGTCTCCACAGCCGGCCGCGCGTGCCAGCCGCGCCAGGCGCACGGCCTCTTCCGCTGTTCGTGCACCAGACGTGTTGGGCAAAAGCCGCATGTGCGGCGGTATATGCCCCATGATGCCCTGTGGCGCTTCACCGGGCTTGCCCACGCGGCGCATGGCAACGGTAATGACCTCCGCACCGCTCGCTTGAGCCACGGCGGGAATGAGACTGTCCGAACTGTATTTGCCCGTACCAATAAAAAGACGGCTCTTCAGGCAAACACCGCCGAGTTCAAGCATATCATCTTGCATTGTCATATCCATAGTGCGTACACCCTCACATACAGGGGAAAAAGTCACACCACTGCTCCACTGGTCTATACCAGACTGAACCGCTAGCCGCCGCCCACAAACTGCACAATTTCCAGCCTGTCACCCGACGCAAGACGGGTGGTGGCAAAGGCATCTCTGGGAACGATAGTACCGTTACGTTCCACAACAACAGCCTTGGCGTCATGCCCGCGAGCGACCAGAAGATCCGCTATGCTGGCATGGTCGGCCAGCTCTTCCGCTGCACCATTGACAATGAGTTGCATAATGGCCTCCGCAAACACCTGCCTTTTGTCTGCAAAAAACCCGCAAGACCTGTACGGCTGCGGGTGGAAACCTTTCAATGAGCTTCCCTTCGTCGGCACTATCCGCATCAGGTGCAGAACCACAGTAGAGGTGGTTCTAGGGGTCAGGGCACCACTGCCCTTTCTCAGCCCGCTGCGGGCTCCCCCAGCCATGGAGGAAATATAGGCTTCCCCACGGGGCATGGCAAGCAAAAGCTGCGTATCAGGCAGCCGGTCAGTCTACCCGTGGCAGACGCGACCGCCACCGGCACGCGCGCCGCAACAGCTCGCGCAGCTCCTGACGGCTCAGCCCCATGACCGCAGGCACACCCAGGCAGAGCAAGCCCACGCAGACCGTGTAGCTGAGGCCGGAAACGAGAAAGCGCGACAGGGATTCCAAACCGCCAAAGCCCAGGAGCACTGTTGCCTGACGGCAACAGAAGGCCAGCACCAGCAGAAGGGCGAGGCTCCAGATCTGATGGGCAATGTTGCGCCAAAAATTCAGGGGGATAAAGCGCGAAGCCAGCCAGATGTAGGCATTGACCGTCACCATTTGCACACAGACTGTCTTGATGGCCAGCCCAACGGCACCCAGACCCAGACCGTACAGGTGGTGCGGAGCCAGCAGAAACCAGGCTGTGGCGAAACCGTACACACATTCCAGTGCAGCCATGTTGCGCAGCACTCTGGTGCGCCCCGTAGCGTGGAAGACAGAACCTGCCAGCTGCCCATAGGCCTGGTGCAGGGGATAGAGGGCCATAATCTGCACTGGCAGCACTGCGGCGGCAAAATGTGTGCCGCCAAAAAGAGCCACCAGGGCCGGCCCTTCTGCCAGTGTGAAGCAGGAAAAGTACGCCGCCGTCACATAGAGCAGGGGCGCAAAGCGGGTAAAGAGGCGTCCCATGGCTACCCTATCCTTATTGCCCCAGGCAATGGAAAACTCACGCATGACAAGTGGCGTCATGGCCGAAACAAAGAGAAAGCAGGCCATACTCACTTTTTGTGACAGGGCAAAAAATCCCTGTTCCACACTGCCGTCAAACCACTGCAACATCCAGCGCTCGGCCGTAAGCATAAGAAACGAAAGGAGCGCCTGCACAAACAGGGGATGACTGTAGTCAAAAAACTCCCGTCCGTAAGCGCGCAATTCTGACCGCGTCAGGCGGAAGTGCAGTTCGCCACCGCCCCGTTGCCAGCAGGAACGCGTCACAGCCCAGTAGCCCAGGGCAGTGGCAGCCAGCATGAGGTACTGCTGCCCGAAAAGCGTGCCAATGTTCAGCCAGCCTGCCACAAAGAGCAGGCACAGCAAACCCACCGCCAGCAGGGAAACCACAGTACGCACCATTTCTGAAGAAACAGTGGCCCCAACGGCGTCGTTCATGGAACGCAGCACCCGCCCCCACCAGGTCAGAAAAGCCCACAGGGCAGCCAGAGGCGCAAGCCAGAGGGGCACATTGGGCATGAGCAGAGCGCCGATGGCAGGCAGCTGCACGCACAGGGCGGCCAGCAGACACACGGCCAGAACAGCCAATGCCACGCGCATGTAGAAACCGATGAGCCCGGTTTCGCGCTGACGCCGTGACAGGGCATTGTAAAAACAGGTGGAGGTGCCCATGTCCAGAAAACCGGAGAGCTGCTGGAACACGCTGGTGGCAAAACTGTAGTTCCCGTACATCTGTGGCCCCAGGGCACGGGGCAGGATAGCTTCCATGAGCAGATATACGGGTACAGAAGCAAGGTTGGCCAACAGTTTGAAGGCGTAACGCCGGGCCAGGGTCGGAGTGGCGTTCTGCATGTCCCACCGTAGCGTGTTTCTGCCATCCGCTCAAGGGCTGACGATATTTTTGTCCTTTGATTGACTGTGCGGGGGCACAACGGGGAAAAAGCGTCCTCTTGCCGTGACGCTCCCTGCCCGGCATAGTGTAGGAAATCTACCTTCTACCACAAGGCCAAGAAACGCTACCTTAAGATAAAAACACCTACATTTTGACAGCATTTCACCTCCTTTTCCCGCAACAATACCGCATCACCCGCACATTTCCCCCGCGCACTACCATTTGCGCAGATTATTTCCTTAAGTAAGCCGTAACATCAGACACCCTTTTCTGCCTTGGTTAGGAAATGCTTGTCTGGAGCGGCTTTTCCGCTCTGTGAACTTTTGGAAAAAAATGGCGACCACAAGGGTATATTTCACATAACATACTGTTTTTACAAATTATATTGTCTTCCAATATTGTCTACAATTTAGCAAGGACTTGAGAGCCTTGTTTCTTCGTTTTTTTATATTTTTGCCTATGTGTAAATATAATAGGTTATCCTTTTTTCCTTAAGTAGACTATGTTGTAAAGAGGTCGGAAATGACTGTGGGC
>JAFTDG010000006.1 GCA_017454325.1 Desulfovibrio sp.
ACGCACGTCCCGCAGGGCTTCTTTGGGACTGAGTAGGTATGTCAGGATATCTGCCTGCCGAAAGGCTTCAAGCACACTGGCTACAAACCCACCGTGAGCGTCCTGCAATGCTGCGATGCCACGGGATACCTGCTGACAGCCTTTGGGAGATGGCGTTTTTGCCATGGATGCCTGGCATTCTTTGATGGCTGTTTTTCTAAGCCTTGGAGCCAGGACATCAGGGCGTGTCCACAACACCAGCCAGCAGGTTTCCACAGCACAGTAATGTCTGAGGGCATCTGTCCAGTTGGCGAATAACGGGCCAAGTTCCATGCCCAGGTTGCGGCTTGTGATGCAGGACGGGGCAAAGAGTTCTTCCACACGCGCTTTACCGCTATCCGGGTCAAACTCAAACACGCACTGCATGAGGTGTCCGGGCTTGGCAAAAGAGGATTGCAGCTTTTCTTGCAGAACGGAGATAATACGGTTGTATTCCGTGGCGTCTATGTGTTTGAGTGAACCCTCCAGACGAAGCACACTGATGAGGCTGCCATCATCGGCAACAATGGCATCGCCATCCACGGTCTCTAGGCGACAGTAACTGCTGACAGGTCCATTGAAGACTTCAGAAAGGATCTGCATGCCACCCACAAAACCTGAGATAATCTTATCGAACATCACGCATCCCGCTTCAAAACAACTTGTTCCACAACAACGCCTCTGGGCGAACGCACCGTAGAGGCCCGACGCACCAGGACAACAGCCAGGAGTTTTTGTGTGCTTTCCACTCCCTGGCTGGACTCATAGGAAATGATGATGGGGAATTCGATTTTCCAGGAAGCCTTGCCATCAAGCATGCCCGAAGCCACGATCACAGGAGCTTGTGTAACCACAGCAGAGGCAGAAAGGCGTTTTTCCTGAATCATGGACAGGATGCCCGAACTTTGCAGGGATTCGAGGAAGGATTTATAGGCACCTTCGGAGAAGTGCTCGCGAGCAGCAGTCAGCTTTTTACGCCACTCCAGAAAATCCAGAGACACAGCATTGGTCACTGTTTCCGAAGCCCAATTCAGCAACCACTGTTGGGTTAGTACGGGCTTGTCCAAAGGCACCATTTGGGCAAGGCGCAAGTCCGGCGTGGCCGCAAAGAACACAGGAGTGGGCCGTGTCCATATAAGAATACCAATGACAACTACTGAGAGGCAAAGAATACAGGACAATATCAGAGCAAGTTGCATGGCACGCCGGTAGTGAGTGTGGTACCAGTGCAGGCCACCATAGACCGCTTGGCCATCAAACAACGGAGTGGCAAGTCTACTTTCAGGAGCAGCACACTCTTGCTTGTCTGTCACAGCTTCCTGGGGAGCTTGCGTGGATTTGCTTTGGGACAGGGGAGCTCTCATGGATTGTTCCTGCTATCTGAGACCGAGCTCACTCAAGCCCGTGGTCTGGTCTGAACCAAAGATGGTGGCAGACACTCCACTGATGACTGCACTCACCGCCAAAATCAGCATGGCTACGCCAATCTTGATGAATCCACCCGGATAGGTGGCACCACCACTTCCCTGACGGCTTGCTTTGTACAGTTCAAACCCGCCCCAGAAGAACATGCCTGTGGCCATGGCAAAGCCAAAATACATGATGCCTTTGGCTGCTCCTTTAGCGTTTTCAGCAACATTTTGGCCTATTTCACCCAAGGCGACTGCGGCTGCTACGATCTCTGGCGCATACAATACGCAGGCAAACATAGCGACAAACGCTATTGTGATTCGGAGGGGAGAGAGTCCTGTGTGTTTCAGATATTTTTCGTACATTGTGCACCTCTATCCGATGATTTTTGCGATATACGATTGCACGTCTCCTCCCACGGTGGCTCCAATGCCACGTAGGAAGGTGACGATATTCGCTGCGATAATGCCGCCAACGATGTGAATGATTGCTTTGCTGAAGTTTCTGGATTGTTCAGAAGAATTCCGCAGAAGACAGACCCCGCGAATAATGCCAATGAGGCCGATGGTCATGATGGCATAGACGGCAAACTGAATGTATATGGACCCGGGATGGGATGGCGGACTGTAGCTTAGCGCTTGTTCAGAACCCTGATTAAAGATGGTCATGCTCAAAGAATCCATGAGACTCGGAAGATTCAGTAGCAGCATGGCCGCTGTTAAGGCCAGCAGGGCAGAGTTCTTATTGATGCGGTTGTTGTTATTTGCGGCAATGTACAGAGCACGGAATGCCAGGCCAATGCCAATGACGTAGCTGATTGCGATGATGGTTCCCCACCATTGTTGCAAATGAGGAATGACATTGGCTACATAGTTTTCCTACGGGGCTCACTCCGCAGTGGCGCAAGGCCGCCACGGCACATATCCGCATACCCATGCTGGGGCGCATCGACTCGCTCAACGTGTCGGTGTCGGCAGCCAT
>JAFTDG010000037.1 GCA_017454325.1 Desulfovibrio sp.
ACCATTTGGCGATTTCCGCAATGACAATGGTGCGCCGTGGAATGATGATGGGCAGCCCCTGTATGTCTTCCGTGGCAACTGCTTCTTTTTGGGCGAGGGGCCAATCCTCCCGCATGGCGACCCCCCACTTTTCAAAGTGTCCCGCGGCACATTGCAATAGGCGTTTCCTGCAAATTAATGTAGACAGATTTTCCTACGGCAATTTGCAATTCAGAGCAAACGGCACACTGTCAGCAGAAGCACGGCGCAGTCTGAGCAGTTATAATCTTCCCCTGCCATTCATGAAAAAAGGCCATGGTAAACCATGACCTTTTGGGGGTACCTGCCTCTTCAATTCAGATTTCTGTTTTCTACTGCTGCAAGTATCACATCTGCATCTATGCAGGCCTTGCCTTGCTGGCTGCCAATTATGAGCGCATCGGACATTATGGTATCTATCACCCGTGGGTTGCCGTGGGCGTGGCCTGCCACAGCACTGAGCGCAGCCTCGTCAATGACAGCCTTTGAAGATCCTGCCTTGCATAGCTTGTGAATTATGTAATCAACAGCTTCCTGATCCGTCAGCCCCCTGAAATTGTAGTGTACGGTTATCCTCTGCCTCAAGGCTTCGTGTATGGGGGTGCTGAGTATCCTGTTGAGATGCGGCTCGCCGCAGAGTATCAAGGAAAGGCAGTTTATGGAGTCGCACTTGTAGTTCATCAGCATTTTTATGTCGTTAAGGATGCCGGTAGAAAGGTACTGTGCCTCATCTATGGCCAGCAGCAGGGGCTGTCTCTTTTCCTTGTACTGGTATGCTGCCTGTTCCTGTATGGCCCTGAACATGCCCGGCTTGCCGCCCTTGGGCGCAATGCCCAGCATCATGCATAGCTGACGGTAAAATTCTGCCACGCTTACGGTGGACAGACAAATGTAGAGCGGCATATGCAGGTTGGGATTGAGGCTGCTAAAAAAGTCTCTCAGGCAGTACGTCTTGCCCTGCCCTGGACTGGCAGTAAAAAGCCCTATCCCCCGTGTCTTGGCCAGATGCCCCAGGCGCCCTGTCATCTGCCTGAAATCCTCGGATTCAAAATGGTTTCCTGTCTTGTGGTTTTCCTTGTCAAAGGGATTATAGGCCAGAGAATAACGCGCCTTGTACATGCTCCTCACCTCCTATGGCTGTGTAGTCTATGGGCGGCGGATTCTGCCGCTTGGCATGGCAGTTCTCGTTCTTGTTGCTGAGTCGTATGGGGTAGTGCTCTTTCTGGCTGAGGATGAAGGCCGAATCCATGTCCCCGGGCCTGTAACGGATCTCTACCGTCTGGGCTATGAACTGCATGGGCACATCATAGGAAACTTTGTCTATGGATACGGTGGAGTCCTTGCGTACCTTGCGTGTGATCCGGTTCAGGAAGCATTCGTCCAGCCAGTCGCCGGACTCAGGTAGCCTTAGATTCTCGCGCCCTTCCTTGTACCTCTCAAAGGGAGTGCAGCCTATGCTGCTGTGGAGCGTATTATTGTACAGGTGAAGGTACTCCCTGAAGGCAAAATCAAAATCCCGAAGAGAATCTATGCTGCTGGTATCCAAGCCGTACAGCCACCTTTCCTTGGCAGTACGCCAGAACCTCTCTATCTTCCCCTTGCTGGCTCCGTCGCGGACTTTTGCATGGAGGAGCACCGTGCCCAGCTGGCCGCAGATGAGTGCCAGCTGCTCATTGGCATAGGGTGCCCCGTTGTCCGTATAGAGCTTGGCAGGGATGCCATAGGCAGCTACGGCCTCCTTGAACACGGCCTGGAAGTTGGCAGCCGAATCATTGAAGAAGAGTCCGCCGCCCACAATCAGGCGGGAGTGGTCATCAATGATGCAGATGGCATAAACCCGCTGGCTCCTGCCCTCCACCGTAATATGCGGGAAGAAGCATGTATCTGTCTGCCACATCTTCCCAAAGGAATCCTCCTCAAAAGCCTTGCGGTCTTTCATTGCAGGATTGTTGGCACCTCTGAGCCCGTGACGCTTCAGGAATCGCTGCACCGTGCATACATTGACCTTGGCGGTGATGAAGCCGTCCTGCACCAGCGAGGCATGGATCTGGGTGGCGTTAAGACGAGGATAATTCTGCTTGAGCCGGTAAATCTCCTCCATGGCCGTGTCCGAAAGGGCTCTGCTGCTGCCCTTGTCAGAGCGGGGCCTGGGCATAAGGGCATCGAAACCGAACCTCTTGTAGTCGGACACCCACTTCTCCAAAGTCTTGTAGCTGAGCAGACGCTCCGTGCCGTCAGGGAAAACAAGAGGCTTTTCCGTCACACGCTTGTAATAGGCTGTCCTGGACGCATCAGGAAACAAGCCCTGGATGACCGGCGCAATCAAGGCGAACCGGAACTGGGCGATCTCCACAGGTGATGCAGCTGTCTTTTCACTTGCCATAAGGCATTCCTCCCTTCTTCAGACCATTCTAGCCGGAGGGAGGCTGCCTGCCTATGGCGTGTTATGTGAACATCGAGAAAAACACAGCGGGGCAGGATGAGCCTGCCGACAATTTGCAGGATTGGCATGGGACTGAAGGAAGGAAAGGTTCGTCCTACGGAAAAAGGCCACGGCAAAATCTGCATAGGGATCCTTTTCCAGCAGGACCTCAAGAGAGCCTGCTGCACCGCAATCTGCCTTACGCAGTCTGCCCAGCCACTCACTGCAGTGGCACTCGAAGATTTTTGCCCACCGGCAGAAAGTGCGAGCACCTATGCCAAAAGTGCCATATATGCTGGACAGGCTCCAGCCCTGGCAGAAATGGGCATAAAGCACGCGAAGGACGAAGATGAGGCTATAGCGCAGGTAAGGAATGACAGGGTCGAACAGAATGGCGTGGGTATGGCCGCAGGAGGAGCACTTGACCCGCCTCACCCAAAATCGGCGCAAGCATACCTCGTCTGAGACAAAATCTATCACAGTCCTGCAGTAGCTGTCATGCTCGGAGCATTTCCCCGAAGCGCCGCAGTGAGGGCAAGCCTCTTTCCAAGCATGGCAGGGCTTGCCGAACTCGTCATAGAGCCTGTCCGCATACTTCATGGATAAGAACAGGATAGAAAAAATCTTGCATTTTATCGTATTCTTCCGTATCATGGATAGTGCCCTCGCGCATTTCCTGCGTGGAGAGGTTTGTGTGAGAGGAAGAACGATCTGCCAAGATCATGGGTTCTTCCTCTTTTGCTGTGCCATAAGCCTCTTCAATCCGACATGAGCGCCGTCTTTCTGATGAAGATGTTACACTATTCAGATATACCATTGCAACAAAAAAAGCGTGCCGTGGAACTCAGCACACTAGTGAGGGGGATGTGTATAGGATTTCTATTTTAATTTGACGCAGGGGTGCAGTAGGTGTCTATTTCTACATGCCGCACTACAATGAGGCTGCTCGGCAGATGGCTGGGCAGTCTTTTTGTTCGGTTTTGCTAGAGAACAGCCCCTCTCTGGTGTATAATGGATATTGAAAATTATAGGAACGAACGGGAGATTTACATTGAAGGTACTGAATTTTTATGGCGGCGCTGGCATTGGCAAGAGTACCATCGCCGCTGACATATTTTCGAAGCTGAAGCGCAAGGGGCATAAGACGGAACTGGTGGGCGAATACGCTAAGTGGCTCTGGTATCAGAACGCTACGGACATTGTGCAAGACCAACTGTATCTTTTTGCCGAGCAGGTACATCGGCTGAAAACGCTGGAACGGTACGGCGTAAAGTATGCGGTTTGCGACTCGCCTCTGCCGCTGAACATCATCTACAACAACAAGCCGGATGAGCTTTTTGACCAGCTGGTGTTGCATGAACACGCCAAGTTTGACAACGTGGAGTACCTTCTGCGGCGCAATGACGAGTTTATCAGCATCGATGGGCGCAAGGAGACCAATCTGGAACGGGCAAAGGTGAAGGACGAGGAAATCAAGACAGTTCTGGAGGGGGCTGGGATTAGCTATACGGTCATATCTCCTTGGGAGACAGACAAGGTACTGCTGGACTTGAAGATGAAGTGAGGTGCGGGCAATGAAGGTATATTTTGCTGGCTCCATCCGTGATGTGGTGTTGAAATAAGCTCCTTTATTAGAAGTTTAAGTTTTAGGCGATGGAGATACGAGTTGATGAAAAGTATAGAAGTCGTTGCCGCTGCAATACGCGAAGTGCTTCACGGTCGATTATTACGACGGTGGGTACAAGCTGTTCTGCCTGTCCGACGGCGGGCGTTACCTGACGGTGCCCGAGGGCAAATCCGCTCCCGAGGGCCTGGCCAGCGA
>JAFTDG010000038.1 GCA_017454325.1 Desulfovibrio sp.
AAATGCCACAGCTAAACGTCACGCCCTGGAGAAACTGGCGGCACGCTACACGCCTGATGATAAAGAAGGTTGTACACGGGAAATAGAACGTCTTTTCAACAGAGTTTGCATGGTGGAGCTGACTGTTGAGCACATGTGCGGCAAGCAAGCCATAGAGCTGGTGGAACGGCACTGAATCTGCGACTGTCAGGCGTGCCGCGCTGCGTCCCTTGGTGCCGCAAGGCTCAGGGCAAACCAGCAGCATGCCACCAGGATGACAGTGGCCCCGCTAGATGTAGACAACCATTCTTGGGCAGACAGGACAAGTCCCGCAAAAGCTGAGGAAAGCCCAACTAGGAGCGCCCACCAAAACATGCCACCGGCAGAATGTGCAAGGTTGCGTGCCGTGGCAGCGGGCACAATAAGCATGGCTGTCACCAGCAGTACGCCCACTGCCCATACGGAAAACATGACGACCAGTGCCAGAAGCCCGGCAAACACGTATTGCCACAGGGCCACGCGTATGCCATGAGACCGGGCCATGACGGGATTGAGCGCGATAAGCAGCAGGCGGTTGTAGCCTACGATCTGAAAAAGAAGCAGAACCACAAAGAGTACCAACAGAAAGGCAATTTCGCCCTCTGTGATTGTGAGAATGTCGCCGTAGAGAAAACGCTGCATGTCGCGCGCTACACCTTCTGCGCGGCTGACCACAGCAAGGCCAAAGGCCACCACGGCTGAAAAGGCAATGCCAATCACTGTATCTGCCGAGAGTGAGCTTTTACGGCGTACGGCCACAATGCCAAGGCCAACCAGCACACCAAAGAGAGGCATGGAGATACGGGGTGGCACGGCAAGCAGCAAGCCCAGCGCCACACCGGCAAAGGCTGCATGCCCTATGGCGTCTGAAAAAAAAGCCATACGAAAATTGATCACTTCCACCCCAAGCACTGAAGCCATGGGCGCCAGCAGCAGCAGGCCCAAAAGCGCCTGCTGCATGAAGTGCGCCTGCAGACAATCCAGCGGTATCAGGGCAATCAGGTCGTACACTGGCGAAAAATCAGGCATGCCCCCCCTCCTCTTCCCGGACATGTTGTGCCGTTGCATGGCCTATGCTTTGCTGTGTCAGGGCAGTGGATAGTGTGCAGCCCTGTGCCTCTGCCATATCATTGATGGCCCCGCACATGGGGCAGCCGGGTGCACTGGGATCGCACTGGTCCGGATAAAGATGGATCGGTACGCCAAATAGCTGCATCAGCAGACGTGATGTCAGCGTGGCGCGTGGTGCGCCACTGGCGCACACAGTTTTATTGATACATATGACGTGTGTGGCATAATGAGCCACCAGAGGTAAGTTATGGCTGACCATGATCTGGGTGAAACCCCGCGCACTCCTGGCCGCATCAAGCAGCTCCCAGAACAGGCGTTCACCGCGTACATCCACGCCGGCCTCGGGCTCGTCGAGAATGAGCAGTTCCGGGTCACGGCCAAGAGCACTTGCCAGGAGGACACGGCGCAGTTCTCCTCCGGAAAGATCACCCATGCGGCGTGAGGCAAGATGTTCTGCTCGAACCAGCGAGAGCAGGTGCATGGCATCGCGTACCGCTGTAGCACGCATGCCAAACCACAGGGGGCGGTGCTGGCGGTGCAGGGTAAGAAATTCATCCACGCGCAGGGGAAGGCCCCTGTCCAGTGAGAGTAGCTGAGGCACATAGGCAGTACGGGGAAGCCGCTTTCCGTCAGAGAAGGCAATATGCCCCGCATAGCGCTGTTCCCCCAGCAGGCACATGAGCAGTGTCGTTTTGCCTGCCCCATTGGGACCTACAAGTACAGTGCTGCCGCCGGCAGGGGCCTGCGCACAGATATCTTTCAGAATATCACGCCCCCCTAGGTGTACCTGCACATGCTCGAAGCACACCGATGGAGCATAATGTGTATTAGTTGTTGCCAAGGTGCTCCTCTAGCAGTTGGCAGTTTTTTTCCATGACATGTTCGTAATAGCCTGATGGAGGGTTCTCGGGGCCTGAAGCTGCTGAATCCAGCAGCACAACAGGAATGGCCGTTTCCGCTGTCAGTGCACGCAGGGGTTTTTCTGAATATTGGGGCTCACCGATAAGGAGTGCCGGGCGATGTTCTTTACACTGTCGTGTGACCTCAAGCAGGCGCGCTGCCGAGGGCTGCACGTCTTCGTCCTCCTGAATGACAGCCGCAAGGTGCAGGCCGGCATCACGTACAAAATATGCCATGCCGTCGTGCAATAGGACCACATCTTTATTATTCGTTCTGGCACCAAGTGCGGCCACACGTCTGCCTAGCGCTTCCAGGCGCAGGGCATAGGCATCTGCTGCCTTCAGGCATGTACCTGCCATATGGGGAGCGGCCTTGGCCAGCCCCTTGCCGATGGTGCGCACCATGGCCGCCGCTTGCACAGGGCTGGTAAACGCGTGGGCATTCACGCCATGACTGTGATGCTCACTATGACCGTGGTGGTGTGCTCCCTGAAGCTGGGTCACATTGGCACTGCTGTCAATAATAGTGACATTTTTCAAATTCACCAGAGCATGATCCATAAAGGTTTCCATACCAAGCCCGTTGATAACCACAATCCGGGCCGCAGCCAGTTTGCGCATATCACGTGGGCTCAAGGCATATTCATGTGGGCAACCCGTCTGTGCCGGTATGAGCAAATCTACATACACTCCGGGGCAGGCACGCGTCACTTCGCTCGTCAGAAGATAAACAGGGTATGTTGTGGCCAATACGCGTATGTCATTTGCCGCAGCGCATGTGCTCCCCCACATGACCAGCGCCATAAAGAGTGCCCCTGTAAGGGCACGCAGCAGTGATATCATCTGTCAGGGCTCCTTTGTTCTGCCTGTCAATTTCAAAACATGAACAGAGGCTGCATCGTTTCACCAACGCTGTCATTTCAGAGCAAGCTACATAAAGTCTGGGCTGAGCCTGTGTCAAGGATGACGACGACTTGATTTTTGCTTCTACAGGCCATACCTTTGCTGCGTTATACATCCACGGTAAAAAACAAACCTCAACAAGCCTGTCCTCATCCTGTGCCTTATGGAGCATGCGTGCGCACTTCGCTGTATAGTATTCTGTTTGTCGCTGTGCTTGTGTGTACGAGCCCTGCCGGTGCTGCAGATAGTGAGCCCTCCACCCCTCACCAGGATACTGCACAAACGCCCCAGCCTGCGCCTGTCAACCCTGTAGCGCCGGACATGCCTTCTGCAACACCTTCCGCAACTGGCGTCGAGCGCAGTTTGCCTCCACTGCGCGTTCTTATTACCTCTCCCTTCGGACCTCGTGCCATGCCAGGCTGGCTGGGGCGTGGAGGCAAGCCTGTACGTACGCATAATGGTATAGACATCCGCGCCAGAATAGACTGGCCTGTGGTGGCCTTCAAATCCGGTACCGTTCGGCTCGCAGGCCCCAATGGTGCTCTTGGATTATCGGTAATTGTGCAGCAGGACGATGGTATGAAGGCCTACTACGGGCACCTCGGCAAAATACTGGTCAAGGTGGGCCAGCATGTGACAGAGGGAACGCCTGTGGGGCATGTGGGGTGTACTGGTAGAACAACAGGAGCACATCTGCATTTCGGCCTGCACAATGCACAAGGTGCGCCAGTTGATCCCCTCCCCTTTCTGGACAGGGCGGAGCAGCTGCTTCGCCCCAGTCAGGAGCAGATTCCCGCAGTACTGGAAGCGCAGTCCTGCGGCGGACTCATTATACGCGGACGCAACGGTCTGCCTGTACGCTTTGACCGTGGTCTTCTGCGTAAACTGGACAGCTACTCTCCCCCGCCCATTCCCGCCTGGGGAAGTAAATAGCCAGTTTTCCACAGATTGTACCAAAAGTTAAAGCTATACACTAACTATTTCGAACATGATTTGGATATCGTGTCCTTATTCCGTCTTTTCCCGCAACAATACCGCATCTCCCACACATTGCTCCCTCGCATTGCCATTTGCGTACGATTATTTCCTTAAAGTAAGCCGTAACATCAGACGCCCTTTTCTGCCATGGTCTGGATATGCTTGTCTGGCGCGGCTTTCCCACTCTGTGAACTTTTGGAAAAAAATGTCGGCCACAAGGGTATATTTCACATAACATAGTGTTTTTACAAATTATATTGTCTTCCAATATTGTCTACTTAAGGAAAAAAGAATAACCTATTAGATTTACACAT
>JAFTDG010000039.1 GCA_017454325.1 Desulfovibrio sp.
ACGGCATAAGATCTCACCTCCCCCATAAACAGAATGACTATATTTTAGTTCTTATGCCCTCGATAGTACCATACGTCAAGCCCATAGTTTACAGCACAGCCGAAAGATCTGCATCTTATTTGATCCCTATCATCTAGGCGAATACATAACTTATGACATTTTTTCCCTTCCATAAACATCTGCAAAACGAACGATATCATCCTCACCAAGGTACGCGCCGGACTGTATTTCTATCAGTACCAGAGGAATAACTCCGGGATTCTTAAGCCTGTGCTTTGTGCCGACAGGAATATATGTTGACTGATTTTCCGTCAGCAGTCGCGTTTCCTCCCCGTTGGTCACTTGTGCCGTCCCACTGACCACAACCCAATGCTCGGCCCTGTGATGATGCATCTGCAGCGAGAGTTCAGCCCCAGGATTGACAATAATGCGTTTCACCTGAAAACGCTCTTCCAGAGCAAGTGTTTCGTAGCTGCCCCATGGCCGGTACACCAATGGATGTTGTCTGTATTCTGGACGTCCATGACGGCGAAGAGCGTTTACAATACTCTTGACCTCCTGAGCTCGTTTACGTGGTGCCACCAGTACAGCATCCCTGGTTTCCACGATCAGCATGTCTTTAAGGTCAATGGCAGCCACCAGCCTATGGCGAGCATTGCAGTAACAATTTTCAACATTCTCTGTCAGTACGTCCCCCAAGCACACATTTCCGTTGGCATCGTGAATTCCTACCTGATAACATGCCTCCCAGGAACCAAGATCACTCCATTTTACGGCAAGGGGCATGACTGCAGCCGTCTGCGTGTGCTCCATCACTGCATAGTCTATAGAGTCCTCTGGAGACGAAAGAAAAGCCTCTTTTTCTGGCCGGATAAAGGCACCGTCTACGGAACGGTTTTTCCATGCCCTGCTGCATGCGTCATATATATCGTACGCATATGCACGCAATTCTTCAAGATACGTTCGCGCTGGCATCAAAAACAAGCCACTGTTCCAGAAAAAGCCCCCCTGTGCCAGCATATCCTTTGCACTCTGTAAGGCGGGTTTTTCAACAAAACGGGCCACCCGGTACGTGCCGTTGCCCAATACATCTCCCTGCTGAATGTAGCCAAAACCTGTAGCAGGTTCCGTGGGCACAATGCCAAAGGTGACAATTCTGCCCTCCTGTGCAGCGCCTTTTGCCTGCATTACTCCAGAAACAAATGCCTCCATGTCGTCCATGGCATGATCGGAAGGCAGTGCCAACATGAGCGTATCTGGATTTTCTTCACTGACGGCCTCAGCAGCTATTGCCAGAGCCGGTGCTGTATTTCTACCTTCGGGTTCCAGAATGATGCGACTTTTCGTACCTCTTTTGTACAATTCCGCCGCAGCGAAAAACCGGTGAGCCTCGTTGCAAATGACAATAGGCTCCTGCACATCGGGCAAGGCCAAGACTCTGTCAAGCGTAGTACCAAAAAGCGTTCTGCCATTGCCCATATCCACAAACTGCTTCGGATAGCTTTCCCGCGAGAGTGGCCACAGACGGGTTCCACTCCCGCCACAGAGTATAACGGGTATGATGTGTGCCATGGGGGATTCCTTACGGTTATACTGGTATCGCTCCGTGCTGTTCGAGCCAAAACAGAAGCTCGCCAGTCTTGTCTTCAAGCAGGCTTCTGTCGCCCCGGGTTTCAACGTTGAGTCGCAGCACAGGTTCGGTGTTGGATATACGGACATTAAAGCGCCAGTTTTTACACTCTATATTGATGCCGTCCAGCATGTCCTCATGCTCAGCTTGCAAGACATACTTTTTCCGCAATTCCTGTACAAGAAGAGCAGCATCGGGAGCACGCCGGTTGATTTCACCACTACAAGGATATGCTGCCATACGTTCGGCCACCATTTCCGACAAGGGACGACCGGTACGCTGCATCATCGCAGCCACCAGCAGCCAGGGCAACATGCCGGAATCGCAGTAGGAGAAGTCCCGAAAATAATGATGGGCACTCATCTC
>JAFTDG010000040.1 GCA_017454325.1 Desulfovibrio sp.
ATGTTACGCTGATGCTACATGTATAAAAAGAAAACTGCGTGACATACGGAAATGGAATGATAAAAAGTTACTGCACTTGTATGAAGAAAAATATGCTGCTTTGCAGCAGGGCAAGGGGTGAGAACCCACTATGATATTTGTGTGAGAATGGTAAAAAGTAGCACGGCCTCCTTTACGGTGGCCGTGCTGTATATTGATTACAACTCGAAAGTACCTTACCGGAGCATTCCCGGCAAGAAAGTGATAATGGACGGGAAGTAGGTTAAAAGTACCAGATCAATGAGCAGCATGAGCAGATAGGGCATGACCTTGGCAGTTACCTTGTCAATGGAGACACCGGTGATGGAGGAAACCACAAAAAGGTCAAGTCCTACGGGTGGTGTGATGCAGCCGATGGCCAGGTTGACTACCATAAGTACGCCAAAGAACATGGGATCAATGCCAAGTCCCAGTGCCACAGGCAGTAGGATCGGAGTGAGAATAACTACCGCTGCCGAGGCATTGATGAGGGTTCCAATGAAGAGCAACAGTACGTTGACCAGCATGAGGAAGACGAGCGGACTGTCCGTGAGGGTTGCAAAGGTTTGGGCCAGCATGTGCGGCACTTGTGCGTTGGTCAGTATCCAGCCGAAAAGGTTCGCCGCTCCCACAACAAACATGATCATGGTGGTGTTGTAGGCTGCGCTGAGTAACGTCTTGGGCAAATGTGCGGGTGTAAGTTCCTTGTAGATGAAGAAGCCCACAAAGGCACCGTATACGGCGGCCACGGCTGCGGCTTCTGTGGGGGTGAACATGCCCGAATAGATGCCGCCAAGAATGATGACCGGCATCATCAGTGCCCAAAAGCATTCCACAAATGATTTAGCAATACGCTTGAGGGAGAAACTCCCTTCCCCACAGTATCCGTTTTTTTTGGAGATGACCCAGCTCACCACACACATGGTTACGCCCATCAGGATGCCGGGTGCAAAACCAGCGATGAACAGGTCTGCAATGGATGTATTTGCAATGGCGCCGTAAACAACCATGGTGATGGAAGGCGGAATGACAATCCCCACGGTACCGCCGCTGGCCACTACTGCTGCAGCAAAGGAGCGTGGGTAGCCGCGTCTTTCCATCTCGTCTATCATGGAAGCACCAATGGCCGCTGTGGTTGCCGCAGATGAACCGGAGAGCGCAGCAAAGAACATGCCCGCCACTGCCACCACCAGGGCAAGACCGCCGGCGAGAGCTCCTACCAGAGCCATGGAAAAATCCACAATGCGACGCGTCACTCCGCCATCGGCCATAAAGGCCCCTGCAAGCATGAAGAAGGGGACTGCCATGAAGGAAAAGGAATCCACTGAGGTGAACATGCGTTGCACCACAACGATGAGGGGCATGTCCAAGACGGCATAGAGTACAATGGCCGAAGATAGCCCAAGTCCAACGCCAATGGAGGCACCAGTGGCTAGAATGACAATGAAGGAAGTGAGAATAATCCACAGTGTCATAACAGCCCCTACTTGTGCAATTCGGTAGCGGGGGTTTTAAGCACCCGTACCAGGTTCGCGATCACATAGCATAGCATGACGCCACAGCCGAAGGGGATGACCACATAGACCCAGGACATGGGTATCATCATGGCTGGGGACGTTTGGAAATTGGCTAGTTCCACCATACGTACGCCGTTCACAACCATGATGAGGAGAAAAATGATGGAAAAGATGTCGGCTAAGATATTGAGAATCTTCAGTGTGTTACCCTTGACGCGGCTGGTGATGGTTTCAATGCACATGTGTCCGCCGTATTTGGCCACCAGCGGCAGGGAAAGGAACACCACCCAGACAAAAAGGTAGCGCGCCAGTTCTTCGCCAAAATGGGGCGTCCAGCCAAAGCAGTAGCGGGTAATGACCTGCCCGAAGACTAGCAGCAGCATAGCTCCATTGGCAATGATGACCAAGGCTTTCAACAGCTTTTCAAACAATGCGATGAAAGCAGGCATAAAAAACTCCAGGGGAAGGGTTGTGCCTAGTGACCGGGCAGCGATGGCGGGAGTAGAAAATACCCCCGCCATCATTTAAAAAAGGTTACTGTATGGCCAGAATAGCCTTGAGGTTCGCGTCGCCAAAACGCTTGGTGTAGATATCCCACACGCTACGCGTAGCCTTGGCAAAGGCATCCTTGTCAACATTATCATTTACTTGGCTCTTGCCGCTGTCAAGAATGGTCTTGAGGAATTTGCCTTCCAGATCGCGACAGAGCTGGCGTTGCCAATCGCGGGTGTCTTCAGCGGCCTTGCGCAGGATAGCTTGCTGTTCAGGCGACAGCTTTTTCCATGCGATGGTGCTGATGAGTACCGGTTCAGGGGCATAGGTGTGGCCGGTGAGTGAGATGTACTTCTGCACTTCGTAAAAGCGCTTGGTTGCAATGTGGGCCAGAGGGTTTTCCTGTCCGTCAATGACACCTTTCTGCAAAGCAGTGTAGAGCTCGCTCATTGCCATGGGCGTGGGGCTGGCACCGAGGGCCTTCATCATTTCGATGTAGACCGGCTGTTCCATGACACGAAACTTGAGCCCTTTCATATCTTCGGGCTTAACAATAGGACGTACGTTGTTGGTCATATGGCGAACACCATTTTCCCAGATAGCCAAGGTGATCATGCCACGACCCTCGCCCTTTTTACATAACTCCATGCCCACAGTGTCCAGAGCTTTGTAGGCGTGCTGCACGTCGCGGAACAGGAAAGGCAAGTCAAAGATGGATACTTCAGGCACAAAGTTGCCCAATACAGCCGTGCCCGTGAGGGTCATGTCCACCGTGCCGAAGGTCAGGCCTTCCACAAGGTCCCGCTGGTTGCCCAGCTGACTAGAGGGATAGACCTGGATGACAATTGCACCGTTGGAACGTTCTTTCACCAGTTTGGCGAAGTGGTCCGCACCTTGGCCGTAGGGATTCTCTGGTTCAGCGATGTGCCCCAGTTTCAGAGTGATGGGCGCGGCCAACGCAAGAGAAGCGCTGAACAGCAATGAAGCCGTCAAGGCAAAAATACGTAACATGGGAACCTCCTGACTGTTGGGGGTGTACGCCTTACGGGCGTATGCGTTATTTGTAGTATTGTATGTTATGTCTACGTGGAGTCAATACTGCACTGCGGTGGGGCCGTTAAACAGCCTGGCGTGCCAGGCGTCTGCGCAGATTATCCGCTATTGTCTCCGGCGCAACCTGCACACGGGCGACACCGCTTTCCATGGCTGCCTTGGCCGTGGCTGCAGCTACGCGTGGGGCTACTTCCTTGTCAAATGAGAATGGGATGATCTTTTGTGCACTCAATTCACTTTCTGACACCATATCTGCAATGGCATGGGCAGCGGAAATTTTCATGGCGTCGTTGATATCTGTGGCGCGAACATCAATGGCACCCCGGAAGATACCGGGGAAGGCCAGAATATTATTGATCTGGTTTGGGCAGTCAGAGCGGCCTGTGGCCAGTACGGCCGCACCGGCATGACGGGCGCGATCGAGAGGCCAAATTTCTGGAATTGGGTTGGCTTGGGCAAAAACAATGGGATTTTTGGCCATGCTGCGGATCATGTCTTCATTGAGGGCATCGGGAACGGAGACACCAATAAAGACATCGGCCCCCTTGATGGCATCCGCAAGTGTCCCCTTGACCTTGTCCGGGTTTGTTGCTTTGGCGATATCTTCCTTGAAGGGGTTCATGCCCTGGGGGCGTCCTGCAAAAATTGGCCCGCGTGAATCACACATGATAACATTTTTGAGCCCAATGGCCATGAGCAGCTTGATGATGGCCGTACCCGCTGCGCCGGCACCGCTCGTGACCACCTTAATGTCGGAAAGGTCCTTACCTACAACCTTAAGGGCGTTGAGCAGGCCGGCCATGGTTACCACAGCCGTGCCGTGCTGGTCATCATGGAAAATGGGCCCCTTGAAAATGCCGCGCTCCTTAAGGGCATTTTCAATGATGAAGCATTCCGGTGCTTTGATGTCTTCCAGGTTCACACCGCCAAAGGTGGGGGCCATCAGCTCGATGAGTTCCACGATTTGTTGTGTATCCTTGGTGTTCACGCAGATGGGGAAGGCATCCACATCGCCGAAAGTTTTGAACAGCAGGGCTTTGCCCTCCATCACGGGCATGGCCGCTGCAGCTCCAATATCACCCAGCCCCAGAACGGCCGTACCGTTAGATACTACAGCAACGAAGTTGGAGTGATTGGTGTACACATCAAGCATGGCCGGGCTGTTATGGATTTCCATGCAGGGTTCAGCCACACCAGGCGAGTAGGCCAAGGTCAGATCATCACCATCTCTGGCGGGTACCTTGACGCGCACTTCTACCTTGCCTTGGTTGTCCTTGTGAAGGGCAAGGGCCTCTTCACGCAAATTTGTAATACGGGACGACATATGTGAAGACTCCTTGGTTGACGATATAATGGATACATTATGACAAAATATTCATAGCGCTACAAAGGGATTTTTGCAAGGTTGAGATGAAGTTACATTGTTTAATCATGTGTGACAGCCACATCATGAGCATAAATGTAAAGTGAGGTTTAGCTTGGCTATGGCCGGTTCTTATGAGTTCCCTTTGCGTCCATTCTCGCCCGTTTCAGTTATGTTACAAATGCGTCAGGCACTGTCTAAAAGGTGACCACCTCAAGTGATGTAGGCGCAGGCAGGTGCTTGGGTATATGGGGGAGATTACGGGTTTCCTCTTTTTATATAATGAGGTAGGAATTGAATCCTAAAACAGACTGGCTGCAGAACGTAACTGCAGGAATCGCCAGTAAAAGCGATGATAGCTTAATCGGCTCGTCCAAATTGCGAGAGTCCGCATGTATGCTACCCGTCAAATACTTCTTACAATAGTGCTGGTTTGTGTCTGTATCATTTGCGCGATTGTCTCTATGCTTGTTCCTTCTTCTACATCGTTGGAAATTGTCAACGATGCAAAACTGCATTTGCGGGCAGCTCTTGGCATTTCAGCCTTGATGGAGAAGGAAAAATTCCTGCTGCCACAATTTTCACCAGACGGTCACTTCCTCAATAATGCTGCAGAAGTCGCAATCACCTGTGGTCTTTCTGACGCTCATATCCACTATACCTTGGATGGATCCACGCCAACAGAGCAAAGCCCTCTCTACTCCGAACCGCTTGCCATTGCCCCTGACAATGGCAACGATTGTGTTACGCTGAAAGCTGTTTGCATTATCAATGGTGAGACTGGCCCGGTAGCGGTACACACATACTTTTTTGCTGATGCACAACGTCATTCCCGCCCTGCATACGTTTTTTCCCTGTCCACAGATGCAGACAACTTATATGGGTATGATGAGGGTATACTTGTTCCCGGCAGACGTATGACCATAACAGATCCTGTCATATCCCTGCGAAAAGATATCTTTGAGGATAGGAAAATTTTCGCTAACTACAGGGAGCGTGGCCGTGACTGGGAACGGCCTGTGGACGTTGAAGTCTTTGACACGAACTGCAACAGATTACTGACACAACATGCCGGGCTGCGTGTTTATGGTGGAGTATCACGCTCCCAACTGCAAAAGAGTATACGTCTTATAGCGCGCAGTAGGAATGGTATGTCACATAAGCGCTTTGAGTTCCCCTTTTTTCCAACAACTGTATGGAATAATAAGCTCCCTCCCCTGTATTCGTTTAAGAATCTTATTTTAAGCAACAGCGGACAGGATCTTTTTTCTGCTCAGATTCGTACTCCTTTATTTACCCGCATCGCCTTGCGCGCTGGTTTCCGCTGGGCATCCCCTTCTATGCCGGCATCAGTATACATAAATGGTGCATATTACGGATTTGCTTGGTTGACCCCACGATTTGATGCCCATTTGCTAAGCGATTTTTTTGATAAACCATCCGACGACTTTGTTGTACTTAGTGCTGATCTTGCATATTTTTTACTGTCGTCACCGCGGTATCCATATTTGTTGCACTGGCGTGAGATTGAGGATTTTAATGATCTCATAACACGTTGTAAGAACGAACCCATGGGGGATAGCCTAGATGAAGGTATCCGACATCTCCTGTCAGTTAATGAAACCCTTCTCTACTATGCCATCGAAACCTATTTAGACAATCGTGACTGGCCACAGCACAATATAAAAATGTGGAAGTATGTGGGGGCAGATGCCAATGGCATTGCAGAATTAGATGGCCGTTGGCATTATATCCTGTTTGACCTGGACGCGTCGGGCATGTCTAACTGGCATGGAGTAAGGCCACCGTCAAATACAACTCTGACCCGCATTCTCAAAGATAGCTCTCTTTTGAAAGTACTTCTGCATCGCAGAGAATATGCTGAACAATTTGCCAACGATATTTGTGACATGGCCTTTGGGCATTACAGCCTTGAACGGGTCACCACTACCTTAACAGAAATGGATGAACAATGCGGTGACGAGCTGCAGTATGCTGCCCTGCAAGGAGAGTATAACCCGCCATTTAGGTTTGAACAGATGGGCCAGGGACGTGCAAATATTCTGCGTTTTTTCCGTGAACGTCCGCAGTATATGCTGGATGAGCTGCGCAGCCTGCTAGGCTTTACCCGGCTTTACCATGTGCAGGTGGATGGAATGGCAAAACTGAATACTCTTGGTCCGATCAATCCTGATGGCTGGTATTTTTGGGAAAATTCAGTGGAGGTCGTGCCTTCCTTGCCTCCTGATAAGAGATTTCTGCGTTGGGAAGTGAACGGGCAACCCAGAGAGAGCCAACGATTGAAAGTTTCAGCCGCAGATGCTCTCAACAATCTCGTGAAGGTACGCCTTATTTCAGAGGACAGGCCGTACCCTCTTGTTATTGACAATGCTTGTGAGCGGGGCAGTATTTGTGGCTTTGCCTTGCATAACCGTTCAGCTGGTCCAGTGCATCTTGATGGGCTGTTTTTGAGTGATAACCCCAGTAAACCTCGAAAGTTCGCCTTGCCCTCGAGTTCTTTGCCATCGGGTGAGAGGTTGTTTTTTGCTGGTAAGGATGCACGTCATGCTGCTGCGCTGGGGAGAATCCAGCTTAATTTTAATCCCCGTTTGGGAGAAACAGTCTACCTATATGATGGAGCTGGTAAACAAGTGCTGGCCACATCTCCAGTAGAGAACTGTGACCTCATAAAGTGATCAGGGGATCATGTTGTTCAAGTGACACAACACGAACCAGTTGGAGGCAGTATGCTGTGTATCTTATGTCTGCTTTGTCTTTCCTTGGCATCCATGCCGACTGCTGTTTGCATTTAGTCACCGCATGACAGCTTGAAATATGTTCTGGCTTGGGGCACAAAGAAAAATGTCTGATGATTTGCACATCGTTTTACACAGTACGACGTGTACTATTCGTTAAAAGATATATGCCTGGTTTTTCGGGTGGGAGATCACAATGAAAACATTTGTCTTGGTTTTGAGCTTGGCCCTGCTGTCTGGCTGTGCTGCGGCAGACCGGCAGGCGGAATCTGAAGAGGCAGTAAATAAGCTGCAGCGGGAAACTGACCAACGCCTCCGTGCCCTTGAGCAAAGCGTGTCGTCACTGGATTCACAGGTGGCCCAGTTAAACAACAGGGTCTATGAGGTGCGTACCAGCAGGGGTAAAAAAACGGGCATGACCGCAGTGCCCGTGATGCCAGCGCAGACATCGCCCAATACTACATCCCCGGCTTCAGGCACACAAAATGTTGCCCTTACGCCACAGGGGCCGGCGCATGTGCCCCCAGCCAATACCCAATCCGGCACGGCGGTGCCTCATGGACGTGTCATAGTCCCAACGGCTCAGCCATATACACCACCAAGCACCTCGCAGAAAGCACGACCGCAGGCCCATAACCAAGGAACGCCGCAGCCTTCCGCAGGCATGCCGGCAACACCTGCCCCGAAGACAGCCGGCGCATCGGCATCTGTTCCAACCACTTTGGGGCTGCCACCTGAAAGTGCTACCGTCACGCCGCCCGCCATATCGACCTCCCAACCAGGTGTAGCCGTTCCCGCAGCGTCTAGTGGTAATGGAGTTCCAGTACCTGCCGTGTCTTCTTCAGATATGGCCTTGCCTCCCGAAAAAGCCAATTTGGGTCTTCCTCCTTTGAATGCAGAGCCACAGCAAGCCAAAAATGCGCAACGTAATAGCCCGGCATCCGCCACTGCCACACCCCGTTCTGTGCCTGCTCCTCAACAGCCTGTTACCCCGCCACGCCGTAGCAGCAAGGGTGAAGATGCCGCTTATAAGGAGGCTGTGCGCCCAGCCCTATCTGGGCGTGCCGGCGAGAGCATCTCACGCTTCCAAACTTTTCTGCAGGAATATCCCAATGGCCGTTATGCAGCCAATGCGGAATACTGGATAGGTGAGGGCTATTATGCCCAGGGTAACTACAAAGAAGCCCTGGCGCAATTTGAAAAGGTCAATGCTCAGTATCCACGTCATCACAAAAACGCTGACGCTCTGCTAAAGACAGGCATGACCTTGAGTAAGATGGGTGACAAGGCTGGCGCTTCAGATGCGTATAAAAAACTCATAACACAATTCCCCCATTCCGAAGCAGCGCAACGTGCGCGCTCACATGGGCTCGTTCGTTAATCATGTGCTGCGGGAAGAAGCTTCCTGAAGGCAGCACGGCACGCAAGCTGTGCGACCTTGATGCTGATGCCCGCAGGGAGTATTGGGCCTGTCTGGCATTACGTCACTGCCATGGGTTGGGCGCTCGTTCCGTTTGTTGTCTACTACAGCACTTTGGTTCTGCCTATGCGGCCGTACAGGGACAGGCACATTGGCGAGAAGCAGGGTTGCGCAGTGACATGGCCCAGGTCTTGGCATCAAATGCATGGCGAACATCGGCCCGAATAGAATGGGATAGGGCTTGTAGCCTGAACGCCTTTGTGGTCTTCTGGAAAGATCCGGCATATCCCCCCCTGTTGCGACGTATTGTTGATGCGCCCCCCCTGTTATATTGCCGGGGTGATATTTCCCTGCTCCAAACCCCCTGTTTTGCTGTGGTGGGCGCGCGCAAAGCAACTGAGCACGGTCTTACTGTGGCCAAACACATGGCGCATTGTCTTGCCGCCTATGGCCTGACTATCGTTTCCGGCATGGCATTGGGTATCGACAGGATAGCCCATGAAGCTGCGCTCCATGGCGTGGGGCGCAGCATTGGCGTGTTGGGCACAGGTATTGATATGGCCTACCCACGACAAAATATGTCTCTCTTTGAAGCCATGGAAAGTAGCGGGCTGCTGGTTTCAGAATTTGCCCCAGGCACACCGCCTCAGGCATGCAATTTCCCCATTCGCAATCGTATCATAAGCGGGCTATCTTTGGGAGTGCTTGTGGTGGAGGCCGCCGATCGATCAGGCAGTCTTATAACGGCACGGCTTGCTTTGGAACAAAACCGAGACGTTTATGCAGTGCCCGGCCCCGCATTGGATGTCCATTGCCTTGGCAGCCAGGAGCTTGTGCGACAGGGGGCACAGGCCGTGTTCTGCGCAGAGGATATCCTGCGTGATCTGGCGGAGCAGCTGCGGCATTATGGCATCAGCATGGCCAACCTGTCACAGAAAATGAAAGAAGCGTCTGGGGTCGGCAGACATATATCTGCGACTGAACATGACACAAAAAACGCAGCAGGAAGTTATGTGCAGCAACCTAAAGATGACCGAAGGCCTGCTGCCACATTGCCTTCTGGCGAACTGGCTGCAGTACAGCAGCTGACTGCTTCGGACGATACTGCAACGATCCTTCGCTACTTATGTGTCAACGGGCCAACCCAGTCCGATGTGCTGGCAAATGCTGCTGGTCTGTCCGCTTCTGCCACCAATACAGTACTCATTGGCCTTGAAATGCTGGGACAGGTACGGCGCCTGCCTGGGGCACGTTACGAGGCGGTCACATGAACGACGCTGTAGAGAATTTTCTGGCCTGGCTGGCCGTGCAGAAAGGCGCCTCTCAGGCTACGCAAAAGGCCTATGGCAGTGACTTGCTCCAGCTGGATGCTTTTTTGCATAGTCAGGGGGTTGATCTCACTCATGTGGAAAACATAACCAGGCGGCACATACAGGCCTATCTCGCATGGCTGTTTCGCCAGGGTGAAGCTAAGAGCTCTATGGCTCGCAAACTGGCTGCGGCTCGTACTTTTATACGCTTCCAGCAGCGCAACGGTCTTGTGGTGGAAAATGTGGCTGCGCAGGTACGCAACCCCCGACAGGAAAAACATCACCCGCGCGTTCTCAATGTGGATGAGACCTTTGCTCTTTTGGACGCGACCGGCAATGCCCCAAATGCAGCTGCAAAGGATCAGTTATGCCGGGATCTCGCTCTGGCCGAATTGCTTTATGGTTCTGGTCTTCGTATTTCCGAGGCCCTGAATCTCAATGTGGTAGATGTACAGCTTGCTTCCCGTGTGCTGCGGGTCATGGGCAAGGGGGTAAAAGAGCGTCTGGCCCCGCTGTCTGACACATCCTTCACAAGCCTTGTCGCATGGCTAAAAACGCGCCATCATCTTGCCAAACCGGAAGAACAGGCACTTTTTGTAGGCACGCGCGGGGCACGCCTTAACAGGCGAGAAGCTGCACGTATCATTGCACGGTTATGTCGCCGTGCCGGCCTGGATGTTACCATTTCACCGCACTGTCTGCGGCACTCCTTTGCCACACATCTGTTGGCTGCCGGAGCTGATTTGCGGAGCGTACAGGAGCTGCTTGGACATCAAAGACTCACCACGACACAGCGCTATACGCAAGTAAGTCTGGAGCATTTGACTGAGATCTATGATAAGGCACATCCCAGGGCTGAAAAAAATTTCACGAAGGAAAAATAGATTATTATTGCGAGAGGTTAGCAGCATATTGTCCGTGCAGACATGGCCTGTGTCTGTTTTTTTCTGCTGCTGAACTTGGCATGATGCAGCCTTTGTGCTATTACGAACAAAGCGGTTATACAAGACCGCTCATATTGTTCATAAGTAATACCCGGAAGGAGAGACTATCATGGCCGCACTCGTCATTGGTCACATGAATCCCGATACGGACAGCATCACCGCTGCCATTGCTTGCGCTGACCTCTTGAAGAAACTTGGCAAGGATGTGGTGCCTGCCGCACAAGGCGAACCCACTCCCGAAACCAAATTCGTTCTGGATAAATTTGGTCTTACCGCGCCCCAGGTAGTCAATGATGTGGCCGGTAAAGATATCTATCTGGTAGACTTCTCCGATCTGGCTCAGGCTCCAAAGGGAATGGATTCCGCGTGTGTAAAAGGCATTGTGGACCATCACAAGCTGGGTGACGTGACCACCGCAGCACCGCTGGATGCTTGGATTTGGGCGGTAGGCTGTACCGGCACTGTGCTTAAAAACATGTATGATTTCTATGGTGTTGAAATTCCTAAGAATATTGCCGGTGCTATGCTCTGCGCCATCCTCTCTGACACGGTTATTTTCAAGTCACCCACCTGCACTGATGCGGACAAAAAAGCCGTGGAAGCCCTGGCAAAAATTGCCGGTGTTGCCGATGTGAAGGCCTTGGGCATGGAGATGTTTAAGGTCAAGAGCGCCGTTGACGGTGCCTCTATGCACGACTTGGTCTTCCGTGACTACAAAGATTTTGATATGAATGGCAATAAAGTGGGCATCGGTCAGCTTGAAGTTGTTGATCTGTCTTTGCTTGATAATGTTAAGGCCGGTTTGCAGGCTGAAATTGCCAAGGTTAAGAGCGAAGGCCGTCATAGTGTCTTTCTGTTGCTGACAGACATTATGAAAGAAGGTTCAGAAATGCTTATCGTTTCCGATGATCCATCCGTGGTCAAGAAGGCCTTTGGCGTTGAGCCCAAAGGCAACTCTGTGTGGCTGGACGGTGTAATGAGCCGTAAGAAGCAGGTTGTACCTAACTTTGAGAAGGCTTTCAAATAACATAACGTCTGCATTATTATACTGCGCCGTGTTTGGGGCGGCCCGTAAGGGCCACTCAAATACGGCGTTTGTGTTTACTCAAAGGTATGCTGCTTTTTATATTAGATTTGTATAGGATGGCAAGGTAATTCACAGTATTGTTTATTGACATCATCTGTATAACAGTCTAATTTTAAACAATTTTTGTAAATAGTTTTAGCTAACTAGATGAGGGCGTCATGTTCACCAATCGCGGAAAAGCGCTGACCTTCGACGATATTCTACTTATTCCCAGTTTCTCGGACATTACTCCAGATGCTGTGGATATAGCGACACAACTTACTCCTGAAATACCACTGCGCATTCCCCTTCTTTCCGCTGCCATGGACACTGTGACGGAATCAGCCATGGCCATTTCCATGGCACGTATGGGCGGCATAGGCATTATTCATAAAAATATGTCTGTTGAACGCCAACGTTTGGAGGTGGAAAAGGTCAAAAAAAGTGAAAGTGGTATGATTCTTGACCCGGTCACCATTTCACCCAACAATACAGTGCAGGAAGCCCTTACTCTTATGGCAGACTTTCGTGTGTCAGGCCTGCCAGTGGTGGAAGGCGACCGTTTGGTGGGCATTATCACTAATCGCGATGTGCGATTTGTGGAAGATTGCCAGACGGTGCGTGTCTGTGAGGTGATGACATCCAAGAATCTTGTTACCGTGCCCGTTGGGATTTCGTTGGAAGAATCCAAACGTCATCTGCATGAACACCGTGTTGAAAAATTACTTGTAGTGGATGATGGCGGACATCTGCGCGGTCTCATCACTATGAAAGATATTGACAAGGTGCAGAAATACCCCAATGCCTGCAAAGACGGTAACGGTCGTCTGCGGGTGGGCGCGGCCATCGGTATTGGGCGGGATTGCGAGGCTCGTGCGGAACAGTTGCTGGAAGGTGGAGCAGACGTGCTGGTGCTGGATTCAGCTCATGGACATTCTGTTAACGTGCTTCAGGCCATACGTAAGGTCAAAACGGCCTTCCCCAAGTGCCAGCTTATAGCAGGTAATGTTGCAACGTACGAAGGAGCCAAGGCAGTACTGGAGGCCGGTGCCGACACCGTAAAGGTTGGCATAGGCCCCGGCTCCATTTGTACAACACGTATTGTGGCTGGCGTAGGTGTGCCACAGGTTACCGCCGTAATGGATGGTGGGCGTGCGGCGCGTGAAATGGATCGCTGTTGTATTGCCGACGGCGGTATTAAGTTTTCTGGTGATATTGTCAAGGCGCTTGTCGTGGGGGCACATGCCGTTATGATCGGGTCGCTTTTTGCTGGTACGGAGGAAAGCCCTGGGGAGACCATTCTCTATCAAGGACGTACATACAAAATCTATCGTGGCATGGGCTCTATTGATGCCATGAAAGAAGGCAGTTCCGACCGCTATTTCCAGGAAAAGAGCAAGAAGCTTGTACCCGAGGGCATTGTGGGCCGTGTGCCTTATCGAGGCCCTGTGATGGAAGCCGTATACCAGTTGATGGGTGGGCTTCGCTCCGGCATGGGCTATGTGGGGGCTCATAATCTGGACGAGCTGTTTGAAAAAACTACCTTCTGTGAAATTTCGCCAGCGGGCCTGCGCGAAAGTCATGTGCACGATGTTGTCATCACCAAGGAAGCACCAAACTACCGTATTGAAAACTAGTATGCCCTTATGATGATGTTCTTCTATCAGTGAACACAGGCAACAGGCTTCAGTCGAGGAAGATCATGCCAAGCAAGGTCGTTATTATTGACTATGGCTCACAAGTTACGCAGCTCATAGCACGCCGGGTACGCGAAGCTGGCGTTTATTCTGAAATCCACTCCTGTGTTACCAGCATTGATGAAGTCAGAGCATTGCGGCCGGATGCGCTTATTCTTTCTGGCGGTCCTGCAAGCGTTGGTGAGGCAGATGCTCCTGCTCTTGACCCTGGTTTTCTTGAGCTGGGCGTACCTGTACTCGGCATTTGCTATGGTATGCAGCTGCTGGCCCAAGAGCTTGGAGGCAAGCTGGCGCGATCACATACACGGGAATACGGTCCGGCAGATTTAACGATTGTCAACTCCTGTCCTCTTTGGGATGGCGTACAGAGTCCTTCACGAGTATGGATGAGCCATGGGGACAAGGTGCTTACGCCGCCTCCAGGCTTTGTGGTTACGGGGCGTACGCCAACGCTTGACGTAGCTGCCATGGCTGACGAAACGCGCAAAATCTATGCTGTGCAGTTTCATCCAGAGGTACACCACAGCGTCGACGGTGAACGTATTTTACATAACTTTCTCTTCAAGGTGGCGAACCTTGCTGCCGATTGGACAATGTCATCCTTTGTCGAGCATATTGTAGATGACATGGCCCGACAGGTTGGGGACAGCCATGTAGTCTGTGCCCTTTCCGGAGGCATTGACTCCACTGTAGTCGCAGTCCTGCTGCATAAGGCCATTGGCAGACGGCTGCATTGTATTTTTGTAGATAACGGTCTTCTGCGTTCAGGCGAAGTCGAAGAGGTTTCCAACTATCTACGCAGGCATTTTGACCTCAATCTCACTGTGGTACAGGCAGGACAGCGTTTTCTAGCCTTGCTTAAAGGGGTGGATGACCCTGAAAAAAAACGAAAAATTATAGGTCATACCTTTATAGAAATTTTTGATGAAGAGGCCAAAAAACTACCTAAGGTGGATTTTTTGGCACAGGGTACGCTGTATCCCGATGTCATTGAATCAATCTCTCATAAAGGCCCCAGTGCCGTAATTAAGAGCCACCATAATGTGGGCGGATTACCAGAAAGCATGAAGCTCAAGCTTATTGAGCCCTTGCGTGAACTCTTTAAGGATGAAGTTCGTAAGGTAGCCTCTGAGCTCAGTATGCCTGATGCTATTGTCTGGCGTCAGCCTTTTCCCGGGCCAGGATTGGCTATCCGTGTGCTTGGGGAAATTACCGAAGAGCGATTGCACATTTTGCGTCAGGCAGACAAAATCGTACAGGATGAACTTCGTGAATCTGGCTGGTATCGAAAAGTCTGGCAGGGATTTGCAGTGCTACTGCCCCTCAGAACTGTGGGGGTAATGGGCGATGGTCGTACCTACGAACATGTTATCGCCCTGCGCGTTGTGGATAGCGTAGACGCCATGACTGCCGACTGGTCACGTCTGCCGGCCGATCTTGTCGCGCATATATCTGGTCGTATCATCAATGAAGTGCAGGGCGTCAACCGAGTGGTGTATGACGTTTCCTCCAAACCGCCTAGCACCATTGAGTGGGAATAAAAAGGTAATCCTCGGAAGCTCTTGGTTCTACAGCTTCCGAGGTTTGCCTTTGCTAGAACTCCAAATTCCCCGGTGTGCGTGGGAAAGGTATCACGTCGCGTATATTGTTGATGCCAGTGAGCATCATAAGCAGTCTTTCAAAACCTAGACCAAAACCGCAATGCGGTACGGTTCCGAAACGCCGCAGATCCAAATACCACCAGTAGTCCTGTGGATTTTGTCCCAGTTCGCAGATGCGTTTTTCAAGTATATCCAGACGTTCCTCTCGCTGTGAACCGCCAATCAGCTCGCCAATACGCGGCACAAGCAAATCCATTGCGGCTACGGTTTTTCCATCGGCATTCTGCCGCATGTAGAACGCCTTAATTTCTTTGGGGTAGTCAGATACGATAACAGGTTTCCTAAAATGTTCTTCTGCCAAGAAGCGCTCGTGCTCAGTCTGCAAATCCGTACCAAAGCTGACAGGATAGGTAAAGTCTTTACCGCATTTTTGTAGGATATCCACAGCCTCCATATAAGTCACACGGGCAAAGGGGGTGGCCAGCATATTCTTGAGACGTGCTATGAGGCCCTTATCCACAAAGCTGTCAAAGAGTTTGAGGTCAGCTTCGCAGTGAGTAAGTATATGCTCTACTACATGTCGGGTGAGACTCTCACCGAGATCCATGAGATCGTTCAGATCGGCGAAGGCCATCTCTGGCTCTATCATCCAAAATTCAGCAGCATGACGAGGCGTATTGGAATTCTCAGCTCGAAAAGTTGGCCCAAAGGTATAGACTCGCCCCAAGCCTGTTGCCAGAGCTTCAGCCTCCAGTTGTCCAGAAACAGTCAAATTGCTGCGACGACCGAAAAAATCTTTTGTAAAGTCCTTTTCACCAGGCTCAAGGGTGGTTACGCGAAACATTTCGCCTGCCCCTTCACAGTCTGAACCAGTAAGTATGGGGGTGTGCATCCAAAAAAAGTGTCTAGAACGGAAAAAATCGTGCACTGCCAAACTTGCTTCGGAACGAATACGGAAGGTAGCACCATATTTGTTGGTTCGGATGCGCAAGTGTGCAATGGAGCGTAAAAACTCGTCAGAATGGCGTTTTTTCTGCAGAGGAAATGTCTCTGGATCGGCCTTGCCATACACCTCAATACTTCTTGCTCGTACTTCCCATCGTTGACCCTTGCCAGGTGAGGGTACCAATTCACCTTCAACACGTATGGCAGCACCTGTTGAGGCAGAACCAAGGGCATCATGGGCAGCCGTTCCTGCGTCCACAATACATTGCATGTTGCCGAGGCATGAACCGTCATTGAGCTCCACAAAGGAGAAGTCCTTGGCATCGCGGCGTGTTCGAATCCTGCCACAAAGAGTGACAGAGGACTGTGCCTCGTTGGCATTAAGAGCATCGGCAAGTAAGATTCTCTGCATGATATTCCTCTCTAGGGATGCTACAGGCAAGTATAAATACGGCGCAAACACGCTTCATAAGAAGAGCATGTCTGCGCCGTCAAAATGCTTTTTGGGAGAGAGATTTCTCCCCTAAGAGTTAGAAACCAAATCCATCGCTATTGGCACCTGAAGAGCCAAAGCCGAAATCGTCCGGAACACTGTTTTCTTCAGGTGCAACGGCTCCGGCATCTCCAGCTTCGGCTGCGGCAGCTCCAGCTGCAGCACCCCCAACGACCATGCCTTTGAGCCCGTCCTTGATGGCGTCTTTGATAGTTTCCATAAGCTCGTCATGATTTATGGCGACCTTACCTTGGAACTCAGCTATCTGCCGGCGCATTCCGCCCATATCGGCATTCATGGCTTTAATTTTATCTTCCAGCTCGCCAACTTTTTTATCAAGCGCACTTGCTCTAGCCTCAGCAGGTTCAAGAGTGCGGACGCGTTCCTCAAGGGCCACGTTGGCAGCAGTCTGTGCGGTCAGACTGTCCTTTGTTTCAGCAAGGGCATCAAGCACTGCGCCACAGAGGTTCTTGGTTAAGCCATCCATGGCAGGTAGAGAAATGCTGTCGCCAAGCATTCCTTTGCCGGTGCTGACAAATGCATCCCAAGATTGTCCCTCAACCCAATTGAGATCAGCGAATTTGGGATAGCAACGTACCAGCCATGCGGCTGCAAAAGGTCCTACGGCTTTAGCACAAACATCACAGGGTACCGAGCGTCCAGTAACATACCCGGCGATTTCTTTAATATCTACACCTTCTTTGCCCGTCACCAGGGCAAGTACTGTCTCTACAGGAAAAACTTTGCGAGATGTATCGGACATGGCGATCTTCTCCTCGAAGAGCGGAATTAATTAGCGGTAAGTGTTCGCGTTCTGCAAATATTTAATCGACCCCAAGAGCCTTCAACCATGGGTCAAAACAGTTATCCTCTGCCGTACATACGCACATATACCAATGCTGCCGTGCGGTACACGAAATGCCCGAGTTTCGTCCAAGGAAGATAGGCAAAGAGCATCCACACAAAAACCAGATGCAGATAGTACACCATGAAAGCGGGGACTACACAATCGGCGAGGCGGAAACACTGAGAGAGCACACCAGTGAGGGCCACTGCCCAAATAATACCAAGGAGGTACCAGTCATGCCAGCTGGAACCATGATTTTTGTTGTTTTGAAGCCACCGGCGTACTGTCAGTATCGCAAGACCAGCCAAGAGCATAAGCGCGCCTAGGTTTGCTAGCAGCTTTACAGGGAAGGTCAGAGGCATGGGAGTTTCAATACTCACCACTGGCCAGATTTTGCCAATCCAGTGCCCTCCGGCCACAATTGCAGTTACAAAGGCCAGAATACAAAAACTGTATACAAGCAGTAAATGTCCAAACTGGCGGTTATAATGCGTCTTTCCCGTATTCGGCCCTTCCTCGCAGTCACTAAATTTTTTGTGGGTAATAACTTCATCCCAAAGCACATCCCACAAATGCAGCAGCCAGCAGCGTTTCTGACCAATGACGGTCAACGTGCCCTCTGGCTTGAACATGCCCCACAATTTCACGACGCCGCGTCCAATGATAAAGAGTGCGCCAAAGAACGTCAGCATAAAGATGGGATCAATAGTATAATCACCATAAAAAATCTGACCAAATACAATACGTCCGTCAAAAGTACGTGGGAACCACGCCCCCACAATACTCGCTCTAATCGCCCAGATGACAAGCCAGAGCAAGGCCGGGATGGCAAAAAGCACAGGAAGGCCAGAGGGCTTGCTCATGAGTGTGCCTATGCTTTTGGGTTCCACAAGGTCGCGGTAGATAACATTGCGTGCAGCACTCATCATGTCTGCCGGCTTGGCACCACGTGGACAGAGGTCAGAACAATTTCCACAGTTATGGCAGAGCCACAAATCTGCGTCGCCCATAAGCTTATCTTTCAGGCCCCAGGAAGCCCACACCATCTCCTTGCGAGGATAGGGGGCATTGGCAGGAGCAAGCGGACAGGCCACGGAGCATGTGGCACACTGGTAGCATTTTTTGAGAGAGTCACCACCACTTTCCTGCAGCTCCCTGACAAACTCCAAATCAGGTTTGATGACACATTGAGCCATTGCAGCCTTCCTCCTACATGCCCTTGAACGGGTTGGGGCCCATAGCCATGATACGGTCGACAAAGCTGTCGATCAGGGCGGGAACCTTGTCGTATTCGTCAATGGCCACTTCAAATTGTTCCACACGCTCAGGCTGCACACCCAAACGGTTGAGGGTTTCAGCAATATTTTCCTTGCGGCGAGAGCATATTTCAGAACCCTTTACAAAGTGGCACTGATAATCATCGCCATATTTGCACCCCAGCAGCATAACGCCGTCAAAGCCCTTGCTCATGGCGTCCGATACCCAGATGGCGTTTACAGAGCCCAGGCATCGCACTGGAATGATGCGGCAATACGGACTCCATGGCTTGTTCCGTGCGCCGGCCATATCTAACGCGGGGTACGCATCGTTTTCGCAGGCTAGAATGAGTACACGGGGGCCTTCATTTTTGAAGTCTTTTGGTACTGTTACCTCGCGGATCATGGAGCCAATCTGGTCTATATTGTAATTAGCAAAGGAGATGACACGTTCAGGGCATGCACCAAAACATGTACCACAGCGCCTGCATCGTGCCGGATTGGGCTTTGGTGTCCCCTTCTCGTCATCGTCCAGCGCACCAAACGGGCATTCTTCAGTACAGCGTTTGCACTGTGTGCAACGAACAAAATTAAATACAGGATATGAGTTATCCCCGGAACGTGGATGTACAGCTACACCATGATTTGCCGCTTCAATACATTGAATTGCTTTGAGCACGGCACCCCTGGCATCTTCCTCGCAAGCATCAAGTGTCAGCGGTTGGCGTACACAACCCGCGGCATATACGCCAGTACGTCGCGTTTCATACGGGAAACAAATGTAGTTGGAATCTGTAAAACCATCAAAGAGCTGCAAATCCGGAAAATCCGGGCCCTGGCGATATTCGAAGCCCACGGTCACTTCTTTGGCTGATGTCGGCACAAGGCCTGTGGGCAGAACGACCATATCTACATCCAAGTCAAAGTCCATACCCAACAGAGAATTTTTGCAGGAAACGACCATGTGATTGCCAGCGTCGTGTATTCCAGTCACGTCGGCCTTGGTCATCATTATCCCGAGACGATCTTGCATTTTTTTGTAAAAACGTTCGAGTATGCCCGGTATCGTCATATTTTTATACAGGATGAAGGCCTGACACGCATCATCCGTCTGCTCACAGACTGTATTGGCTAACCGCAGCATGCCTACACTGTTAACAGCATTGGAATACTGGAGGTGGCGGATACTTTCCAGATCTTCCTTTACAAATGCCTTTTCCTCGGTTTCAGTATCTTTGGACGCTTCGGTCTGCGGTGCTTCCGTCTGGTCTTCGGCGGAAAGAGCTGCCTCTTTTTTAATGGCTTCTTCGGCCAGAGATGTATCTAGCACAAAGGCGATGCGACGCGCACGAACCTTCCCTGCCACAAGCATTTTGCCAAATGCAGCGGCATCAACAACATTATCACTCTGACCAAGGCCCATGGGACTCAGGTATTTCTGATCCAGAGGCACCCATCCTGTGGCCAGCACAACAGAGCCGATGTCTACGGTCTGCTGTCCGGATGGAGTAGAGAATGTCGCTTTGTATTCTCCAGGTTGGCCTTCGAGTTTTTCCATGTGTGCATTCAGGTGGACGGAAATCATGCTATCGTTCGTCACGCGGCTGATCTTTCCGGCCAGATTTGTGGGCTGCTTGTCCGTCCAGGGGGTGCCCAAAGGTGATCCCATGGGAATATTGTTTGCAGCGCCACCTAGTTTATCGCTCTTTTCCAGGAGCACGACTTCGTACCCTGTTGCCGCTGCCTCTGCTGCTGCAGTCAGGCCTGTCCATCCACCGCCAATGACAAGTATACGCTTGGTACCCGTGATAGCTGCAGAGTCGGGCAGGGTGCTCTTTTGCAGTTTCACAACCCCCATGTTCACGTAGTCACGTGCCATGGCAGTTAACAGCTCTGGAGCACCGTGGGTGGAATCCAGGGGGCTCTTGTCAGGATTGCGATATGCCTGCACACATTGCTCGCGCAGATTCACATGTTCAACCTGGATTGGCAGGCGATACAGATCAGAATCCACACGCGGGGAAGCTCCACACAAGAGCACTCCATCAAGCTCCTGTGTGGCGATATCTGTCTTAATTTCGTCCAAGGCCAAGGCCAGCACAGGAACAATTTTGACTACCGGTGTCAGATCACCCCATTTCTTTGTAGTCTGTGCGGCAAGTGCGGAAAGATCCAATCCGCCGCCGATATTCTGCTGGTCAAAATAGACGCCAATTTTACCGGCCATGCCGCCTACCTCCCTTTCACCGTTTGTACCGCCTTCAATGCGGCGGCTGTGCCGGATTGCGCGGAGCGCATCACGTCAAGGGGCATACGCGCACAACCGGCGGCGAAAATTCCTGCTTCTTCTCCCCCGGCAATAAAACCATCTTCGTCCAGGGGCAATGGCAATGGCGCACTTTCGCCAGCCAATGAAGGCTGCATGCCTGTAGCCAGCACAACGAGGTCATAATCAAGGGTCAGTTTTTCACCGCGTACAGCATCTTCTGCAGTGATGCGAACTTTATCTCCAGGGGCCTGTTCTGCGTTGGCGACTTTTCCCTTGATAAAGTGCACATTTGGCAAAGCCTGCACCTTTTCAAGCACCTTCACATAGCGCCCTGGGGCACGCAGATCTATGTAGTACACGGTGATCTGTGTTTCGGGGCTCTGCTCTGCAATATACAAGCAGTGTTTGAGCGTGGCCATACAGCATATATACGAGCAGTAGTTGAGGTGATTTTGGTCCCGTGAGCCGGCACACTGTACAAAAGCAACATGATTTGGTGCTCTGCCGTCAGTGGGCCGCACAATACGTCCACCTGTGGGGCCAAAGGGCGAGGCCAGACGCTCCAATTGCATGTTGGTGACGCAATTCTTTACAGTGCCGGCGCCGAGATTGGTCAGATTAGTAACATCATAGGGTTTCCAACCTGTTGCCACCACAACGGCACCAACGGAAAATTCCACTTCACGGGGCTTTTCTTCAACATTGAGGAATTTATTTCCTGCTACTCGTGCGGCATCTGCCTTGGAGAGGGCATCTGTATCCAGCACATAGCGGTTAGGGAAGGCAAAGGGCATTGCCTTGTATAGGGCTTTGCGCTTGGACATGCCGAAATCAAATTCGTTTTCTACCTCTCCTTGCAGTCCCGATGCCAGCAAGTTGAATTCGACATTGTGTGGGGCCGTGTGCCGCGGGTTAATGCGTATACGTACATTGTAATCACCCTTGACCCCTGAAAAACCTATAACTTCAGCCTGCGTAAAAAATTTTATTCTGGGATTCTTCCTGATGCGTTGGAATTGGATTTCCAAGCCGCAGGAGGGGGGACAGAGTTTGGGGAAATATTTGTTGAGCTGGGCCACACGCCCTCCGAGCCAGGGCGTTTTTTCGACGATATAGACGTCATGTCCCAGTTCCGCCGCTTCAATGGCGGCTGTGAGGCCTGAAAAGCCGCCGCCCACGACGAGAATGGCATTGGACATCCTGGATATCCTCCTGCGTTGTTACATAGCGGCTGAAGAAGGAAACGGCCTCCCGCCGCGATAGAAAGAGGGGGCGACCTCGCGGCCGCCCCCACGGTGGCATCAGAACAGCCTGCTAGTCAGGAATGATCTGGATGTAAGGCCGTTTGAAGATTGCGGTCTTACCGGTCGCAGGATCAAACTTTGAATTTACAAAGCACTTCCACTTGCTATCGTCCAGACCCATGAAATCGGCACGATAGTAGAAACCGGGGTAACGAGTCTCTTCGCGGAAGGCGATGTGCTGCATGTGCAGACGCACTGTCCACAGACGATGGTAGTTCTCCCAGCAGCGCAGCAGTTCGTGCAGGTCGCGAGCAGCCAGCTTTTTGGAATCCTCTTCCATCATGTCCAGCAGCCAGAAGCCTGTATCCAGCAAGGCTTTTGAGGTGGTGTAGTAGGTGCCCACACCGCCACCGTACTCGTCAGTGGCCTTGATGAGGCGCATCATGAAGTTTTTCGGCGTGATGTAGTTGGGGTTCACGACTGGATCAGTGGAAGCACCCTTGAATTCCTGGAAGGTATAGAAAGGAGCGTAAATTTCCTTCTTCAGATCATCGGCGCTTTCTTTCAGGCTGGGCTTGAAGTCCTTGTGGTCTACAACCCAGCGGATCAGCTGCTTGCCGGCAAGACGGCCTTCAGCATGTGAACCAGAGGAGAATTTGTGTCCGGAGGCCCCCACGCCGTCAGCACATGTGAACAGGCCGTTGACCGTGGTCATACGGTTGTACACTTTGCCGTTGTCGGCTTTGATTTTGTAGTCATCGGGCACCCACTTTTCATCGGGACCGGAAGTCCAGATGCCGCAGCAGCCGGAATGCGAACCGAGCAGATAAGGCTCGGTGGGCATAATCTCGGAACCGCGTTCTTCAGGGGCCGTATTGCTAGCTGCCCAGAGGTTGGCCTGACCTACGCACATGTCGAGGAAGTCTTCCCAGGCTTCGGCTTCAAGATCCTTCTGTTCCTCTTCGTTCATGGTGGCGAAGGTATTCAGCAGGGCGGTCTTGGTATCCATGTAAATGGGACCGCGACCTTCACGCATTTCGCGAAGCATCATGTGGTTACGCAGGCAGGTAGGAATAACCTTGCCCTTGGCATAGCCGCGATCTTCGTAGGGTTTCAGCATGGCCTTGTTGGTGGCGCAGTAGTCCTCACCCTTGGCATTAGTGGCTTTCGCCTTGAACAGCAGGAACCATGCTCCCACAGGACCATAGCCGTCCTTGAAGCGGGCGGGCACGAAACGATTTTCCATCATGGTCATTTCGGCACCGACCTGGGCGCACAGGGTATATGTGGACCCAGCATTCCATACCGGGTACCAGGCACGTCCCATACCTTCACCAGTGGAGCGGGGGCGATAAATGTTCACGGCGCCGCCGCAGGCAACAAGCATGGCGTTGGTGCGGAAGATATGCACTTCGTTGGCACGTGTGCTGAAACCCACAGCACCGGCGATACGATTGGGAGTCTTGGCATCAAGAAGCAGCTTCACAATGAAGATGCGTTCCATGTAACGCTCTTCACCAAGGGCGTTTTTGGCAGCTTCTGCAACGATGCATTTATAGGATTCACCATTGATCATGATCTGCCATTTACCGGAACGCACCGGACGGTCACCTTTGCGCAGGCTTTTGCCTGCGGCCTTGGCATCAGCGCCGTTCAAATTGTGAACGCCATCTTCCTTTTTGATCCAGCAGGGCAGACCCCAATCTTCAAACAGATGTACGGAGTCATCCACATGGCGGCCTACGTCAAAAATAAGATCTTCACGAACGATACCCATAAGGTCTGTACGTACCATGCGGACATAGTCGTCAGGGGTATTGTTGTTGTCATTACCTATATAGGTATTGATGGCGGAAAGACCTTGTGCCACAGCACCGGAGCGCTCGAGGGCGGCCTTGTCGCACAGCATGATGTTGGTCACGCCATTGTCTTTGCCCCAACGGGCCGCTTCGTATGCGGCACCGCAAGCGCCCATACCACCACCCACGATAAGCACATCAACGTCGTGTTCCTTTACTGCGGGTTCGGCCAGGGCGATACCTTTGTTCGCTTCATTGATGGGAAGCATCGGCATAATAATTTCTCCTTTCGCGCACGCTGCAATTAGCAGGTGAGGGTTTTGTCAGCTTCGCTCACTTCAAACTTCTTGCCGAGTACGGTCTGGGGTTCAACCAGAGCGGTTTCGGTGTACAGCTTGGAGTCTTCCAGCGTGGCGTCGCCCTTGGGGTCGTCAAAGGGCTTAATGGAACCTTCAGGCGTGGTGCGAATGGGGAATTTGAAGCGTTTCACGCTGCCATTACGGAACTTGACCGTCCACATAACGGAGTCGGCCGAACGCATGGGGATACAGGTACCGCCCATGGGGGCAAAGTCCGCATAGGGGCGGGCAGTGATGGCGCCCTGGGGACAAATTTTTACGCAGGAATAGCATTCCCAGCAGGCGTCAGGTTCCTGATTGTAGGCACGCATTTCTTTGTCATCCAACACCATCAGGTCGTTGGGGCAAATGTACATGCAGGCCGTCTTTTCGCCACCCTTGCAGCCGTCACATTTGGACGGATCGACAAACGTCGGCATACGTATCCTCCAAGTCTTGTAAAAAGTTACAAAAACCCGCCAAGTTCGGCGAGGCGCACGGCAAAACACCATAATTGCCGGGCGTGGCCGAGCGCCTCCACAATGAAGGCAGGGCGTATGGCTTGCGCATTTAATAACAAGCAGATGTCCTTTGCGTCAACCCCCCTTGGCAAAAATTGTGTGAACATAACATAATCCATATTTGTAGACGATATACATTTGGTTGTGCTCAATCTTTTTGATGCATTTCTGTTTTTCATTCTGGCACGGAGCGTCGGGATGTTTTACCCCTTGCAAGAGGTGTGGTTTCAAGCTAATTTTAATAGATGTCATGTTGACAGATGCCCAAAAACAACGGTGGAGAACTATGGCCGGCAATACCAATGTCTTTCGTAAACATGAGCATCAACAGTCATCCGTATCGCGGATGCGGGAGGGCCACGAGCCCCACAGCCGCAAGCCTTTACGCGAGGTGGTATGTGAAATTGACCGCGATATTCTGCGGTTGTTGCTTCGCCGGTCAAATTTGTTAGCAAAGATGCGTGGAGCAAATCCGAGACTTGGAGCAGCAGACGAAAAGGCAATACGGGAATCCTGGGAGGCTGCAGCAACACGGGTGAGCCGTGATCCGCGATTGTCAGGCCATCTGTTTTCTCTTATGCAGGACATTGAATTCCTGCCTCGTCCCAAACCTCAGGGGGACTCTGGCCAGGAGAGTGGCAAGGGGTTTCAGGAGGTGCAGCATACAGCCTTTAATCTGGCACCTGCTAAAAAACCTGTGCGTTTGCATATTGTTGCACCTCTGGATTGCTGGGCAAGCCAAACTTGGCTTATGCTGGCAGCCGCTTCTGGTCAACCCTTGCGTCTCTCCCCCTGCCTGATGAGTACTCCAGTTATTGACTGTGTCAGGATGCTTACCCAGGCAGGAGCTGTTCTCATCCACGACACGCAGGAGGTGAGCGCCGCGTGTGCAGCACCAATGGGCACACCGGATATTGTTTTGCATGTGGGTGACAATGCCTGGAATTTTTTTATGGTGCTGGGGCACTATCTGGGACGCCCTTCCCGCGTGAAGTGTACAGGCGGAACAGCATTAAAACTCGCAGATTTTTCGTCTGTGCGACGCTTCTTGCCAACTCTTGGTGCACGCCTTGTGCCTGTAATTCCCAAAAGTGAAGGCTTACCCGTACGTTTGGAATGTTCGGGTATGCTCCCTGGTACTGTATCTTTGCCAGCAGACGTTCCGGCAGCATTTGTCGAAGGGCTTATGCTGGCAGCACCGGGATACGAAAAGCCACTGGCAATTGACATGGCTGCTCATCCCGACAGGGAGAAGATACTGGCACGCATGCTGCCTGTTCTTACTGCTGTCAAGGCTGATGTTCGGGTTGAGGAGACTGTGGTTTGTATCCATCCTAGTTTACTGCAGCTGCCCTCCTGCCCTGAAGTGGAGATGGAGGCGGAATTGGCTGTATTTTTGCTGACATTACCTCTGTTACTCGGTGGGGAAGTACATCTCGCAGGACGTTTTCCGGAACGCTATGAAGCTCGTTCTGCATTAGACGTATTGCTGAATTGTGGGCTTCATCTGCATATTGGAGATATGGAGATAACGGCCGAAAGCAAGATACCCCTGAAAAAAATGCAACAGCTTCGGGTACCTTCTTCTTTATCGGTATCTTGGTCCCCCTTGCTTGTGGCATTGGCAGCATGTGGCGCGCTGTGTGCTGGGGAAATGGCCATGCCAGATCTGCCCGACGGAACAGAGTCCTCATTGGTGGAGAGTTTTTTTCATGCCGTTGGGGTAGAGACGGATGAACAAGGCGCATTGTGTAAAATTTCACAAGATGTTTCCTGTCCTATCTGGAATGCCCCAGATCCGGTCTGGGCCATGGCACTGGCATTGGTTGCCTGTGTGCGTTCTCATTTGAAGCTTGGCAACCCCAGTGTGATGACCGCCCTTTACCCAGCTTTTTGGGCTTTGTACAATGGCCTGCCAGAACCGAAGATTGGAAGCATGGCTTCTTGTCCCGAAGCGACGCCTGTTCCATCGCGGCGGCGTATTATTACAGATGCCGTTGCTCTGGTGCCGCCAGAGCCCCGAGAAGAGGAGTAAAAACCGCCTGACGGCGGTGTTATGCTCATAGCCCGGAAAATACTGGCGGTATTGTCACTCCTGGGAAAAACGATAGATGCGCACGGCGAGGGGCTGCATGCTCTTCCGGTTCATTGCAGAAACAACAAAGGCATAGTTTCCAGTTTTGCCCGATGGCGGGCAAGGACCAAGATAATGGCGTGTCAATACGCCTTCCGGGATGACTCCCGAACCGTCATACTCCCACGAGCCTCCGCCGAGAAAAAGTTCCTGCCCTTCACCAGTGAATTCCATGAGGCGGACGTCGTAATACTCGGTATCAGCGGGGGCATTGAGTACTTGGATTTCAGGTGAAATTCGGGAACATCTATGCATGTCATTCATGGATACAGTCAGGCTCATGCTGTTTTGGAGTTCATCTGGAGTATCCTTGGACGCGCATGCAGGCAACAGTAGTGTTGTACATAACACTGGGATAAGAAGATGGTAGGCGCTGATAAACAGGGTATAACGCATCTTTGCCTCCGTACTGGCAGGAAATGTTGTTTACTATAAATATCTTACCCAATAGTCGAACTGATTACAACAACGGGGAGCCGTCTATGTCTATTCTTGCAGAAAGCGTTTCAGGGTATATGCAAAATGCTTCATGGATACGTCGTATGTTTGAGGCTGGCGGTCAGCTCAAGGCGCGCTTCGGGGCGGACAAAGTGTATGATTTCAGTCTGGGCAACCCAGACCTGCCCGCGCCACCGGCTGTAGCAAGAGGGTTGCGTGATTTTGCTGCCCATGCGGAAGAACCTTTTGCATTTGGCTATATGCCCAATGGCGGTTTTGCCTGGGCACGGGAAAAACTTGCAGCGCACCTCAGCAAGGAACAGGGCGTGGCGCTCACTGCCGAGGATGTTATCCTAGGCTGTGGTGCAGCGGGCATGTTCAATGCCTTTTTGCGTGCCGTCATCAACCCCGGCGAGGAAATGCTGGGTATTGCACCTTATTTTGTGGAATATGGATTTTATGTGGCCAATCACGGTGGCACCTTCCGAGCGGTCATGAGTAAGAAAGACAATTTTGCGCCTGACCTCAACGCGATCGAGGAAGCTATTACCCCTAATACAAGGGTATTGCTTATAAATTCCCCAAACAATCCTACTGGCGCGGTGTACAGCAAAAAGGAGCTTACGGCCATTGCAGATCTGCTCACTACCAAGAGTCAGCAGTATGGCAGGCCCATCTGGCTTGTGGCAGACGAACCGTACCGTTTTTTGGCCTATGACGGTACTGTGGTGCCATCGGTATTGCCGCTCTATTCCTACGCTGTAGTTATCAGTTCTTTTTCTAAAAATCTTTCTCTGCCTGGTGAACGTGTGGGCTATGCTGCTGCGTCGCCTCTGTTGCCTGAAAGGGCTGAACTTATGGCAGCGCTTGCCTTGACCAACCGTATTCTTGGTTTTGTCAATCCCCCGGTGGTAGGGCAGCATATTATGGCAGCAGCACTGGGCAGTCAGGTAGCGCTGGAAGTGTACGCCGCCCGGCGTAAGGCCATGGCCGATGTGCTGACTGCAGCAGGTTACGAATTTCATATGCCAAGCGGCGCTTTTTACTTTTTCCCCAAGGCGCCGGGGGGCGATGATGTGGCCTTTGTCAACGCCCTGTTGGAGGAGCGTGTGCTGGCCGTGCCTGGTTCTGGTTTTGGCTGTCCTGGATATTTCCGACTGGCTTTCTGTGTGGACGAAAAGGTCATACGTAATGCCGCCGAAGGCTTTGCCAGGGCTCACGCCAAGATACAGAAGTAGCTGCGGTACAAGATAATTCTGGCACAGAATGTGCTTCATTACAGGGCGGAGAGGAAGTTTTTTCCTTCCCCGCCCTGATTTTTTCCGGGCCCGTCCTGCATCCTGTTTGTGTGAACGGTGACTGGGACAGGCAGATCCAGAAAAACGGGGAAATATTTTCCCTGTCGCGTTGGAGGCAGACTGTGAGAGCGGCATTGTTTATCGGCGCAACCGGTATGAAGGCACTTGGCGATGGCATGAACGTCATCACCAACAATCTCGCTAACGTCAGCACACTTGGCTACAAGAGCCAGGATATACAGTTTGCCGACATCTGGTATGCCCAGCAGGCCAATATTGGCGACTGGTGGGATGCACAGGACAGCTCCTATGTAGCACTGGGCCAGAAGGGCGAAGGCGTGCTGGTTAATGATGTGCGTACCATTTTTCAGCAGGGGGCCTTTGAATCCTCAAATGTTGTTACAGATCTGGCCATCAATGGCACGGGTTTTTTCCAGGTTCAGGATGCGCAGAATCGCACTTACTATACCCGTGCAGGCGATTTCCGCTTTGATAATCAGGGCGTACTGCGCAACCCAGAAGGTCTTGCCCTTATGGGCCATGCCATGGCTGGGGACGGAACACAGGGCGAACTGGCAGCAATCACGGTGGATAAGTTTGACAGTACCATGCCGCCAAGAGCCACAACCTCCCTCAGCATGCGTCTTAACGCCGGACAGGGGCAGGACCATTCTCATAACGATACAAATCCCTATTTTAGCTTGCTGCAGCAGTACACTGTCGGGGCCAATCCCCCTATAGCAAACAGCGGCTACAGTCAGGATATCACCCTGTATGACGCTGCAGGCACGGCGCGTCAGGCCACCATATTGCTTGATGGCGCTCCTTCCGACGGGTATGGTAGTGTTGTGGAATATGTCATCACTGCCGCTGGTGACGAAAATGGCCAGGGGGCTGGCCCCCTTATGGCCGGCACGTTAAGTTTTACCAATGATGGGCAGTTACGGGATATGTCTGCCTATACACCGACCAATGGCAATGGAATGGATGCGGAAGGCAATATTGATCTCAATGCCTGGTCATCTGCTGCCCTTTCTCCAGACGGTTTGCCGCAGATGCAGTTTTATGGCTCCACTGTTGCCGTGGATATGGGTATCAACGCTGGTAGAGGATGGCAGAGAACGGGTACAGCTTTTGACGTGGGCACCAATGCCCGAACACTTACAAGTATGGGTGATACTGCCGTTGTGAGCACGGGAGCCACAACAAATCTCGTAGACGCCTCTCCCGTAATGTATGAATCCACGCAAGACGGGTATGCCAGTGGGCAACTGAGCGACATCAACATTACCTCTGACGGTACGGTGTTGGGGCGCTTTTCCAACAATCAGGAGCAGGAACTCTGGCAGATTCCCATTTGCCGTTTTACCAGCGAATACAATCTGCGCCGCGAGGGCAATAACCTTTTTTCAGCCACGCAGGATTGCGGGCAGATGGATATGGGTGTGGCGGGAACAGAGAACTTTGGCAAGGTAGCTGCCTATAATATCGAGCAATCCAATGTGGATATGGCTTCAGAAATGGTGGACATGATCATCACGCAGCGCGGTTTTCAGTCGAACAGCAAGGTAGTGACCACGGCTGACGAAATGCTGAAGAGAGCCATGGAACTCAAGCGCTAACCCGGCAGCACCTGCCGAGAAACAGTTACCACTGTTCAGGCATAGAGTGGGGTGGCAGTGCATTTTCTGGTATTTCACGCAACTGTTCACGCAGGCGTTGTATAGCAGCCACAGCTCCTGCCAATTCCTTTTCCAGCTTCTCCATTTGCAGTTGCTGCGCAGTAACGGTCGCGTCCAGCGCGGCAATGCGCTCTTCCTGGAAAAAAGTCAGTTCTTCAAGAGAGATAAGGCGGGCTTCACTATCACGCATGGTTCTTCCCCTTGCCTGCATGGCCACGCCAGCGTTTCTGGGGAACTGCAGGGATGGTTTCAGTTTGCATAAGAATGCGGTGTTGACGCAACCGCTGGGCATCAGTGCGGGCTACATAGATGGGGTTGCCAGCCTCGTCACGCTCACAGTAAAACATTGCCGTGGCAATGGTCCCGGGGGTGGGGATGAAACACTGTGTTTGTCTGGGGTTCCAGTGTCGTTGACGCAGCCAGTGAGCAAGGGTGTACATGTCTTCATCTGTACAGCCGGGAAAAGCGCTCATGAGGTAGGGCACCACATACTGCTCTCGCCCGGTTCTTCGGCTTTGACGCGTAAACGCTCCCAGAAATGCCTCAAAGATTTCAAGTGGTGGTTTGCGCATAAGCTGCAGTACTGCAGGGGCACAGTGTTCCGGGGCGACCTTGAGTTGCCCACCAGTGAACTCCCCCGTGTAGGCTGCAAGTGCCATGGTATCACGCAGGGCCAGGTCAGCACGTACTCCACTGGCCACGCGTACCTGCTTGACTTCCTGTAGGGCGGCCATGTCACGCAGCAGCGCCACATGTTTGTTCTGCGGCGTGATAAAGGATTTGCAGACTGAAGGAAAACAGCAGCTGGATCGATGGCAGACGCTTCTGGCCGTAGCTGCTGCATTGTCGGCACATATTGCGGTGCGTTCTTCCAATGTACAGTGCCCTTGCCACATGTTGGCAGTGGGGCCACCTACATCAGAAATGGCTATAGGGCCTTTGCCCTGCTGCATGCGCTGCTGCCCAAGGCGACGGGCTTCTGCAAGGATGGATTGTGCCGAGCGGGAGCTGATGCGTCTGCCCTGATGCAGCGCCAGAGAACAGAAGCTGCATCCGCCTCCGCAGCCGCGGTGACTGGTGATGCTTGCCCGCAGCATTTCTTCGGCCGGGATGGGCTGGGCGTAGCGGGGATGCGCCTTGCGGGTGAAAGGCAAGCCATAGAGGGTATCCATCTCTTCTGTGCATAGGGGAGCTGCTGGCCATGCAAGTACAACCGCACGCTGCCCCACAGGCTGAAATGCCCACGCATCTCTGCGATGAACCTGTTGTTCCAGTTCCTGAGTGAGGTGAAGCAGTGCTGTGGCATCCTGTAGAATAGTTTCGTGAGAAGGCAGTGCCACATATGGCTGGGCAGCCAGCACGGCGGGTAGAGAGGCAGGCATGCCCTGATCGTTAATTCTGTCCATCCAGGCTGTTCCGGGGATACCGCGTACATCTTCATTCCGCTCAAGTCGTTGGGCGCATGCAACGATGGCGCGTTCACCCATGCCCCAGATGAGAAGATCTGCCTTGGCATCCATGAGTATGGGGCGCCTGAGGGCGTCTGTCCAGAAATCGTAATGCGAGACGCGACGCAGGCTGGCTTCAATGCCGCCCAGCACTATGGGCAGATCGGGAAACGCCTGTTTTGCCAGGTTGGTATAGACAAGGCATGCCCGGTTTGGACGCGCTCCAGCTTTGCCGCCGGGGGTGTAGGCATCATCATGACGTTTTTTGCGAAATGCCGTGTAGTGTGCCAGCAGGGAATCCAGAGCACCGGCACTGACCCCCGCAAAAAGGCGAGGGCGACCCATGGCCAGCAGGTCTTCTGTGGTATCCCAGCGTGGCTGAGCCACGATGCCCGTGCGGAAGCCGTGGTGGATGAGCCAGCGCGCCAGCAGTACAACGCCAAAGGAGGGATGATCCACATAGGCATCGCCATTGATGAGCAGCACGTCCAGCTCGTCCCAGCCAAGAGCACGCATCTCCTTGGCGGTCATGGGCACAAACAGCGGTTGCACGAGTGTTGCGGCAGAAACGTGTTCAGCTGTCCGGGAGATGCGTCCGGCATTACGATGTATGTCTTCGCTGGGTTGTTCCTTCAGCAGCAGATCGGGAAAGGGCGCAATTTTCTGCCTGAAGGGTCTGTCTGGCTGCGTAAAGGGAAAAGAGCGTTTACTTGCCATCCGGCGGCGTCACCAGCGGCACAGAGTTGTTGGGGGACGTGGGCGTGCCATTGCTTGAAGGCATGCTGTTCATGCTGCCTCGTCCCATAATTTTAGCGGAATGGTTTTGGGCAAAAGCATTCCATTCCGTCCGGTCAATGGCCTTGTCCTTGTTTTTGTCAATGACGGTAAAGGCCTCGTCACGCATACCGGGAAAGGCGGTTTTGAACTCTTCAGGAGAAAGAAGACCATTACCGTCAACGTCCGAGGTGGTGAATTTGTCCTTTGCTGTTTTGTCTGGCACAGCTGGCATGGCCAAAAGCTGTGTGCCCCACAGACACTGTGCCATCAGCGCCATGGACAGCAGGCAAGGTGCGACGCAGCGATTCATGAAAGTACTCCTTGGCGTATGGCTAGTCCGGGTAAAAATCCAATCCTTCACGCTCCATGCTGTTGATACATAGGGTCAGGTTGTCTGGCTGACCTGGTTTATGGTCGTCCGGGTAGAGTAGGGCAGACATGTAAAATACCGAATTGAGCTGCAATGCCATCCGTGCGCTGGATGAAAATTTTTCCAGCGCAAGCGAGAAATTGAAACGCATCTCGCCAGGTAGGGCCGCCAGTACGGGTTTGGCTTCTTCGGCCAGGGCCGCCAGCAGTTCAGCCTTTTTGCGCATCAGTTCGTTATGGCCAGGTGTGTCGCCTGCGTTAAGACGCGCAAGCGCCTGCTGTTCCACAGCCATAATCTTATCGTGCTTCTGCCGCAGCCAGTCGGTGATGACGGAAAGTGTATCCTGTGCACTCATTGGTATCTCCTTAAAGGCAACAGAACTCGCTGTATGTGTGGCTATGTCAGTCAAATGTCAATGAGACAGTATACTATGCGTTACGGCTGGGCGCAAATATGGAAGATTGTGTCCCGAGGACAGTACTGGGAAAGGGACAGGGGAGTCAGCACATGTGTTCGGCCACCAAGTCACGGGCTATTTGCCATGCGCGATTGATGATGAGCGCCTGAGTGTTTGCCTCCACTGGTTCAAGTCCATGCTCTCCCTCGTGGAGAATCATCATCTGTGTGTCACCAGGAGGATAGAAGAATTGCAGGTCATCGCCGAATTCCTCACGCAGACTGGCCTGCAGGGTTGAGAGCATGGCCGTTTCTTCACCACGTACAACAAAATTCGTCCAGAATTCGCGTGTAACACGCTTGAGGACAAAGTCTCGTCTGGCCTCAGCTCCCCTGTCTTCACCGCCTGAAATGAGCTTCAGCGCCTGGATTTGGAAAAGCGTGGTGCGTGTTTCCGCCAGCTGTCGCTTATATGTATTCAAGCCGGCCTTGCGGTAGGCATTAGTGGCATAGGGGGAATTGAGTACCGCATTCATATGGAGATCGTGCGCAAGATTCATAATCATTTCCCCAAATTATGTCGAACTAGAGAGGATGGAGGCATTGCCCAGCGATGCCAGGATTTGCTGCAGGTAGTTGCTGTCGCTGGTCGAGCCTGCAGAGGTTGCAGCCTTGTGCTTTTGCGCATTATCAAAAATGTCAGCCTGTTCTTCAAAGAGAATGCCCAGGTTGTCTAGAGACTTGTAGTCGTAGGAGTACTGAGATTCCAGGTTTTGCATGCGTGCGATATAGTCGCTGATCTTGTTCAGGGCGGTTCGCGCATCTCCTTGAGATGTGAGGGCAAGTCCGCTGCCAAGCAGATCCGTGGCGAGGTTATTGAGGTTCATGGAATTGGCCCCCAGAACCGTGCCCGCTGCAAGACCAGTGTCCAGCAAATTCATGAAATTCTGTACGCGTACGCTGTTGCCTGCCTGGAGCTGCACAGAGGAATGCTGCCCGTCCATGAGGGTCATGCCATTGAACGCTGTATTCTGGGCAAGTCGCACAATTTCATCTATATGGTTGCTGATACTGGCGGAGGCCCCGGCCAGATGCTCACTTGTCAGCCCGTCTGTATAGGCGCAATCTGTAAGAATTTCCTGAATGGCCTGCAGTTGACTCTTGATAGCCGTAGTACCGGTTTGTGCCACATTGACCATGGCCTTGGCGTCTTCCATATTCTGGGATGCCATGCGGGCTACGGCGGCATCCGCCTTCATACGACTTTCGAAAGCCCGTCGCGTTGAATTGGGCATGGAACGGTCCTCACGTTCCGTCTGCGCAGAGGCAACGGCTTTCTTGGCCAGATTGGCATTGACGATTCCCATGAGAAGGCTTTCCATATCCATGACTGTCTCCCGCTAGGTGTGCGCGTTGAGTAGGGATGACGTCGGGCTGCCGGCTGTCATAACGCCTTGACTGTCAGAGGCAGAATGGCAGGTACCAATGAGATCTTGCAGCATGGCATATCTGTTGGATAATATCTTATATTGTGCCCCTTGTGTGCCAAGGGCGGCAGTAAGCTCGTTAACGGCGTCTTCACATAGACTCTGTGCTGATGTCCTAGTCAAGCCGCTGGTGAGTACGTTGTAAAGTGCATCGAATTTGCTGCCACCGCGATTGATGTTCGCATTGCCTACTGTGACAGTATCCATACCGCCCGGCCCAAGGCTGACCGTGCGCCCAGTGCTGTCAAGCACTTTCACGCCCTGCACCTCGGTATGCAACAGCGCATCAATATGTGTCTTTATGTCGGCAGCCATGGATTGTGCTGCAGGATCGTCCTGAGCTCCGGCACAGAGATCGCTCAGGTTTTTTACCTGTGCTATGAGTTCGGTGATGGCGTCTTGTGCGCCTTGTACGAGTGTTTGTGCTGAAGCCACATTGGCGGCAATAACGCCATAACGCTGTGCTGTAACATCCAGACCCGCAGCCAGGGTGCGGGATGCGGCATTAAGGCCATGACCGTTCGCTGGCGCACTCTGGCCGTTCATGATGCGGTTCAAAGCTAGTTCTGCAGCGAAATTGTTGTCACCTGATGATGCCGTGACGGTAGAGAAGAAGGACATGCGGCTACGCTCCTTGTGGCCCATGCAGATGCTGGATTACCTTGCACGTCTTAACGGACGTCTGTAGCAAAAGATTAGGTGCCAGCGTATATTTTTTTGCAGGCGTAGACGGTGTTGCAGACCTGACGCCTTTACCTGGGCCGGCATCTGCACGGATAACAAGCGTGTCAGTGCACGATGCGCAGCCGCCCGTTTTCCATCTGGGCTTCGCGATTGATGCACAGGGGGGCATCGTCATCGTGATGTGAGACAAGGATAATCTGGATGTCGCGTTCTGCCAGTATGTCCAGCAGGTGCAGGTAGCCAAAGTGAGCAGAAGCGTCCAATCCAGAACAGGGTTCGTCAAGCAGGAGAATGTCCGGCTGGCCCATGAGGGCCCGTGCCAGAAAGAGTCGTCGCAGCTGCCCCGAAGAGAGTCGTCGGATTGACTGTTTCTCAAGATGTAGCAGTGCGGGGGGCTCCATCTCTGGAAAAAGCAGTTTTATGGCAGCTCTGGCTTCGGCAAACTCCGTATTGGAAAACTGCCGATATACGCCGATACTGTTATCAAAACCGGTGCAAACCATGTGAAGGGCATTCAGATCATAGCCATAGAGTGCCTGGGAGAGATCTGAAACAAGACGGATGCCGCGACGTACGGCGTCCAGCGTGACTACAGTGCCTCCTTCGCTGGGTAATATACGCGTAATGTGGCCACCATCGGCCACAAATTCGTCTCCTGCCAGCAGACGCAGCAGGGTGGACTTTCCAGAACCATTGGCCCCGGTGATGCGCCAGTTTTCACCGCGGTGCAGGCTCCAGGTGATGTTGTGCAGCACTTTTGTATGGTCTATGTATACGCAGACGTTTTCCAGTTCCAGTAAGGGGCTGCCATCATCCTCGTGACGCCGGGGCGTGATGTATTGCTTCGGTGCCACTGCTGGTGCTTGCGACTGTGCTGAAGTGACTGGGGGGGCAGAGAAAAGGCGTCCTTCACGCATATAGCGTCGTCCTGCACACCAATGAGGTATGCTGGCAGGCCGGTGTGCACTCATAATCACGGTACAGTGGTCGGCATATGTTGCCAAAATGTCAAAAAAGATGTGCTGATAGCGAGTATCGAGACCATCGTCGTATTCGTCCAGCAGCAATAGGGCCGGTTTGCGCAATAATGCGCGCCCCAGCAACAGTAGACGTAGCTGGCCTTGGGAAAATGTGGGCAGGCGTCGTTCAAGCAGACCCTCAATATGCAGACTGCGAGCCATGGTTTCCACAGTATCTTCCAGTGCAGCGTCTGCCTGAGAGTAGAGCAGAGGGGTGTCTTCAAATCCGGTCAGCAGCAGATCCCGGCCAGATAGATCCCACGCCTGGCGTTGATACGTCTCCTGTTGCAGAGGGGAAACCAGTGCTGTCAACCCTCTGCCTGTCAAAGGGGACTCTTCCGGCCCGTCCATGCCGAGCCAGCGTATGTGGCCTTGGGCTGGCCAGAGCTCTCCGCGCAGCAGACGCAGCAGGGTGGACTTTCCTGAGCCATTGGGCCCTAGCAATGCACAGTGGGCCCCGCGTTCCACTGTCCAGACGATGTCATGCAGTACCAGCGTATGACTGGCATCGCCAGGCAGAAACAGGCTGACGTGTTCTATGTCCACCAAGGCATGCATACTGCCTCCGCAACATTATCCGTTCAAAAAGGCCGGGTGTGTTTGCGACCACGGCTGATCACAGTATACTCCTTAAAACCAAAAGCCTCGGCATAGGAGGCTAGACGGGCAAAAGCGCAGGCCACATCGTGGGCACTGTGTGCGTCGGAGGCAAAGGTGATGGGCAATCCCAGTTGCACGGCCATACGCATGATGGGCGGGGCGGGGTATATCTCCCGGCACGGTTTGCGCAGGCCTGCTGAGGAAATTTCCATGCACATGCCTGCATCACGCAGGGCCGTGAGCCCACGCAGTATCAGTGCCCGGCTCTCTGGTTTGGCAAGCCAGATGTGAAACTGCTCCACAGAAAAAATTTTGATCAGATCTGGATGGGAGGCCACATGAAACAGGCCAGAGCGTATCATGCGTTCCCAGGCTGCAAAGTACGCCAGGTAGTGTTGTTCGCATTCTTCCTGTGAAAAACCATGCCATGGAGTATCACTATCATCAAAACCCCACTGACCTATAAAATGTACGCTGCCCAGTAGAACGTCATAGTCGTACGCGGCACAGGCTTTACGAGTGAATTCTTCCTGACCGTCAAGCCAGTCCATCTCCATACCAAAAAGGGCCGTACATGGCCCACTTCCGTCGCGCAGGGCACAAACTTCACGCACATAGTCAGGCAGATGCTGTGTCAGTTGCTCCCGATATTCGTGCGTATAGTCAAAGCCTCTTGGCCTTGGGGAATGCTCGGTGAAGGCCATGTAGGTAAGCCCGCGTTGCACGGCTGCCGTGTACATGGCTTGCGGCGTATCCGCGCCATGGGAATAGCAGGTATGGGTATGCATGTCAGCTAGGATCATGGGGCACATCCTTCAAAAAGGCGTTAATTGGTAACCCTTTTGACGATTTCCCGCCCTGCCCTACGGCCTGCGCCCATGGCCAGGATGACCGTGGCTGCGCCGGTCACGATGTCTCCCCCGGCAAAGACGTTGGGGATGGAGGTTTCCCCAGTTTCTTCGTTCACTTCAATATAACCGCGTGCATTAAGCCGTAGGTTGGGAGTTGCTTCAAGCAAAATGGGGTTGGAGCGCGTGCCCAGGGCTACAATGGCGAGGTCTGTGGGCATATCATAGACTGCATCTGGTACGGGTATGGGCCGGCGGCGACCGGAATTATCCGGCTCGCCAAGTTCCATTTTCTGCAAGGTTACAGAACAGAGCTTTGCCTCTTCGTTGCCGTTGAAACGTACCGGAGCAGAGAGCATGGCAAATTGAACGCCCTCCTCCTCGGCATGTTCCACTTCCTCGCGGCGGGCAGGCATCTCCGCCCTTGTGCGGCGGTATACCACATGCACACTTTCTGCACCCATACGCAGAGCCGTACGGGCTGCATCCATGGCCACATTGCCCGCGCCAAAAACAGTGACATGTCTGCCGGGATAGGCGGGTGTATCCTGTTGTGGAAAATCGTAGGCGCGGCCAAGGTTGACGCGTGTAAGGTATTCATTGGCAGAAAAAACGCCTACTAGATTTTCACCGGGTATGCCAAGAAAAATAGGCAGTCCCGCTCCTACACCAATAAATACTGCAGCGTATTCCTGCATGAGATCAGCCACGGCCACAGTTCGTCCGCCTACACTGTTCAGGTGGAAGGTTACACCGGCACCACGCAGGCCGTTAATCTCTGTACTTACCACGCCCTTGGGCAGACGAAAGGCCGGAATGCCATATATGAGCACGCCACCTGGTTCGTGCAGGGCTTCATATACATCCACCTTGAGCCCTGCGGCGGCACAGACGCCGGCACAGGTCAGGGATGACGGGCCGGATCCAATACAGGCCACTTTCCTGTCTTTTAGGGGAACGGCACACGCTGTTGTGCCCGTTACCTGTTCACAGGCGGTGGCGGCAATATGCGTGTCGGCCACAAAACGCTCCAGTCTGCCGATGGCCACTGGCTGGCCTTTTTTGCCAAGAATGCATTTGCCCTCACATTGGTGTTCCTGTGGGCACACACGGCCGCATACTGCGGGCAGGCTGTTGGTGGTTTTGATAACCCGGTAGGCACCTTCCAGATCGTTTTGTGTTATATGACCGATGAAATCACGGATGGGCACTTCCACCGGACAGCCGGTCACACACAGGGGCTTTTTGCACTGGAGGCAGCGCGAGGCCTCCTGTATAGCCATTGCTGGCGTATACCCCAGCGCGACTTCGTCAAAATTGCCACGTCGTACGGCGGCAGGCTGACAGGGCATGTCTACGCGGGGAATTTTGCTGTTCTTAGTCTCCATGGCTAACCCTCCACTGTTCCAGTGATACGGCTTCCTGTTCACGGAAGGCCGCAAGACGGCGACGGAGTTCGGCAAAATCCACGGCATGTCCGTCAAATTCCGGCCCATCCACACAGGCAAACTTGGTTTTACCGTCCACAGTCACGCGGCAAGCGCCGCACATGCCGATGCCATCTACCATAATGGGATTAAGGCTGACAGTAGTTTTGACGCCAAAAGGACGGGTAGTCTCCGCTACGGCAGCCATCATGGGTACGGGACCTACAGCTACCACTTCAAAGACATTTTTGTCCTTTTCAAGGCGATCATGCAAAAGTTCTGTGACAAGGCCTTTGTGACCGTAGCTGCCATCGTCTGTCGAAATGAGCAGCTCATCCACAAAGACGCGCAGTTCCTGCTCGAACAGCAGTAGATCTTTGCTGCGTGCACCGATGATGCCCACAACATGGTTGCCAGCCAAGGCATGTCCCTTAGCAATATGGTGCATGGCAGCGATGCCCGTGCCTCCGCCCACGCAAACCACCGTACCGCGTTTTTCAATGTGCGTGGCATGCCCTAAAGGGCCACAGACGTCATGTATGACGTCGCCCGCGCCCAGTGTTTCGAGCATGGAGGTGCTTTTCCCCAGAGCAAGGTAGACAATGGTGATGGTGCCCTTTTCCGGGTCGGTATCAGCTATGGTCTGAGGAATGCGCTCTCCGGTTGCGCTTATTCGCAGCTTGACATAATGCCCGGGTTGCGCCTTGCGGGCAATCTGTGGTGCATCTAGCTGCTGTTTGCTCGTTTTTCCCGGTATCAGGCTTTCCTTGTGTAAAATACGTGTGGGCATAGGTGCTCCTTGTATCGTCGGGTATGCAGGCATAGTAGCGGTCATCGGGGGGGCTTGCAAGTAACGGATAATAGTATTTTATATAATTATTTTACTATGTTAAGTCATTTTTTGACATATTCATAGAGTTTTTTTTGAAAAAAGGCTAATATGACTTAATAAAGGGTCGATAAGACCTACGACGAGTGGGGACAGAAAGCCGTATTGGAGAACGGGCTCAGCCATCCCCTTTGCAAGGAAGCAGTGATCCATTCACGGAGGAATGGTCATGTCGCAACATATTGGTGACGCGATCCAGACTGGAATATCGCCGCCGGAATACATTGATACCCTCATGTATGACCATGATCTAACGTTGGTAGAGAGGTATCTTACTGTTCTGGAAGATAACAGAAAGGCTTGTCGTGCGGATATTACCGACGCGGATATGGCCCTTGATATGGCGGGCTTTGTACGCTGCAAGTTGCGCGGCTCCCCGGAGTACCCGCAGATGTCATCGGCTTTGATGGCTTTAGCCTTGGTGCGGCGTGTGCCTGACGCCCCCGAGCAGTAAGGGCACACTATTGTCCCTTTGTTGTATACCGTAGTGAGCTCTAAGCCTCTCTGTGGTAGTTGAAGCAACAGCCTTGATATGCAAGGTATATTAAGGCGCATTAGGTTTATGGGACGGCTCCAGGAGGGAACCGTCAAGCGCATGGGAATACGTCCATGCCTCCCTGGCAGCGAAGTGCATCGCGCCGTGGGAGTACAACCACAACATCACTTTTCCGTGACATGATGGGGTTGTATGGCGTCCGTCTCTGCTGTCTTCTCCACTCGTTGGGGGCGGCAAGAACCAAGAGGTTCCTGTCGCCCCTTTTTGGTTGCAATGTATCCCGATGGCTTCGACTGGGGTGACTGGCCTGAGGGAGGACTCGGTATGAAAGGGGTATATTTACATCGGGAAATATAGTATAAAATTTTCTGCGGGTATATGCCTTTGAGAAACCGTATGTCTGATACTGCTGCTTCTGACGACATTCTGCTGCCGTTGGCAATAGAGCCATTGCCTGTAGACGGTAGTATGGGCGAAATGCCTCCAGACCCGAATATCACCACGATATCGGAGGGATACGGTATGTCTGATGAACCGCCTGGCAAAGCGCCTGAAATTATCTACGGCATCCACGCTTTTGCCGTGATATTGTTTTCTCCAAGATTTTTCATCCCGGAGCTGACGTCTGGTTTGGTAGTTGATGTTGTTGGTTAACGACAAAACGTGTTGAGGGGCTGTTGGCAAAAGTTACGCTCATCGTTTCTGCTTTTTTTCGTTAAGTTCCCTCAATTTTCATGCTTCTTACTTCATTTCCTCAATTGGTGGCGCACTACTCCCATACAAAGCACCATATTCGGGCATGAACAAGGTTATGTGATACGTTCACTGACTTCTGGGGGGACTTCAGACAGTAGCTGCCCCAGCTCATTCATGTCGCTGTGATCGGCTAATACTGTATAAGATAACGGAAGAACTGCAGGTAAAAGTGCGGTTCGATAAAACTTTCCCAGCTGCTTGCACAGTGCACAAGTCGCCAAGCGTAGAGGTACAGCAGGATGATGGGTAGCAGTAACGGAGTTTGCAGTGATAGAACAGGCACCTGATGCCTGTAGTCGGGGTTGTGCCATTTGTAGGCATACATGATGGTGCAGTAAGACATGAGGCAGATAATGCAGCAGTATGAGAGAATCCGTCCGTAGTCGGTAAATATGAACATGAGCGTGACCATGGGGAACGCCTGCATGATGAAGAAGCATCTGTAAAAATATTTGCCGAAATAGCTCCTACAGGCAAGAGGGAATATTTTTCTGTCAAGACAGATCCAGAAGGGAAGGATGGATAGTAGAAAGGCCAGCAGAAAGGACGGCATGCTGATGCTGCCGGTCATGGTGTCTATGGCATCAAAAAGCCAGTTCTGGGCAGCAACGCCGATGAATTCCATGCCACCCATGTGTTCTCTGTCAAAAAGCGGATACCTGCTGTGCCATTCTTGGTACATCTGTTCTCGCATTTCAGGCGTACCCTGAAAATAGAGCATAAGGTACAGGCTCAGCACCACTGTCACAGCAGCAACAAGAATGAAGCACCATTGTTCAAAAGTATTTTTTTTCATGCATAGCATAAGGCAGAATGGCACGAAGACAAAAAAGAATGCCATTTCGTGTGTGAGCAGGGCAATAAAATAGAAGACTTCTGACAATATCAGGCATGTTATAAATGAAGTCTTGCCTGTCAATGTTCGATATATCATGTAGCATATGGCAAACATTGCAAGGAGTATGATAAAATCCTTACGGCCAAAGACTGCAGGATCATAAACAAGAAACATGAAGTAGCTTGGTGTGAAGAACAGGATGAGCGTAGCTGTGCTGTCGAATAGTTTTGAAACGACCCTATACGAAATGCCGTAAAAAGCTGCAGCAATGCACGTTGCAGTAATAGTCCAGAAATATCTGACAGGAATAACAGCATCAATGCGGTAAAGAATCTCTCCCAGAAGGCCCCGTCGGATATAGGTATCAGTATACTTTATGAAAATTTCTCCCCAGGAATAGGAGTACGGGAAATTGTAGTAAATTCTGAGAGCGTTTCTGTAAAAGGCATATGCAAACAGGATAAAACATACAATGGAAAGTATGTTGACCGAAGAAATTCTTGTACGAGATTCAAGAGTCTCCACCCATACACCAGCCTACTTCCAGATAAAATGGCGTGAAAAAATATAATTCAGTACAGAACCGGCAACAATGCCGATGCCGGCGGCGGCAAACCAGGCCATTCCTATGGAAAAACAGAGATGTGCGCAGGCAATGTTGATGACCGCACCGAAAGAACAGATAAGGCAGAACTTGACATACCCTTTTGCCTTCTTTGTGCCCGACAGCTTATACGAACTGAATGTTACAATATTGTTCAGAAAGTAATTGGACGTCATGGCAGCATAGGTCGCAATGGTCTGGGCAAGAACAAAATTCTGTGAGCGCAGAAGAAGATACAACACGCCGTAGTGCACGAGTACGCCCGTAAGACCGACAAGACAGAATACAAGGAAATTGGCAATGGGAACACTGCTGCACCACTTTCTGGTGAGCAGCCAGGCAAAATCAAAGATAACAGAAGGCGACAGCTTTGTGTGGCCGTGCACCCTGGCAGAAAACACATAGGGAATTTCTTTGACTTTGAGCGGAATGCCCGGCATGGTGAGAATGTCAAAAAGTATCTTGAAGCCATTAAGGGAAATCTTTTCGGCAACAGTATCTATAATGTCCCGGCGTACGGCAAAATAGCCGCTCATGGGGTCTTGGCATGGGGCCAGAAGGCTGCTGGAGGCAAGCCTCGTTGCAAAACGGGACATGCCCGTGCGTGCTGCATCCCAGTTTCCGACACCACCGCCGGATACATAGCGGGAACCCACTGCAACAGTGGCCTCACCGGAGGTGAGTGCCGCGAAGAGCTGCGGCAGTATGGTCGCGTCGTGCTGCAGATCAGCATCCATTACAGCCAGATAGGGGGCGGATGTGGCTAGCATACCCTCAATACAAGCCGAGGCGAGCCCCCGTCGCCCGATACGGCGCAGGCAGCGGATGCGAGAATCCTCCTGCGCCAAGGCAAACGCCTGTTGCCAAGTGCCGTCCTCGGAATTATCATCCACAAAGATGACTTCCCAGGACGCATCATCCCCCATGTTTTCGCGGATGTTAGCCAACAGCGGCGAGATGTTCTCCACTTCGTTCAGTGTGGGAATAATGATAGCAAACTGCGGCATGGGTGTGTTTGTTTCTTATTTGCGTTACAGAATGAACAATGACATTTATTCTAAAATCTCGACACGGTTATGCCATGTCTAGGCATCTATAGGCATATCGTGAATGGCTAACTCATGGAAAAAACTAAGCCCCACAATGAGTTAGTACATTGTGGGGCAGTATGAATTTTTCTTGTGGTGCCGAAGGGGAGACTCGAACTCCCACCCCGTTGCCAGGACTAGACCCTGAACCTAGCGTGTCTACCAATTCCACCACTTCGGCGTAAAAATGCACATAAACCTTTAACGTCGTCTTTGCAAGTATTTTTTGCACAGTCACAGACAGGTATGCTCATACGGCACAGGTTACGATATCTGCATTGACGCTGCATGTGCATCAACTGCACAGTTCACTGTGCAGGCTGGTTCTCGTGTCTTTACCATGCGTAAAGCCCGGCAGATCGGCTGTGCGGTAGTTCGCCCGGAAAATATCTCTTCTGGTTCTGCAGCCAACGCCTGCGGCAGCACATCGTCTACATGATCCACGAAAACTATTTCCAAGTCGCGGAGTACCTCGTCGGGGACTTCCTTGAGGTCTTTTTCGTTGTCGTGTGGCATAATAACTTTGCGAATGCCGCCGCGTCTTGCAGCCAGTAATTTTTCACGCAAGCCGCCTATGGGCAAAACCCGCCCGCGTAACGATATTTCGCCTGTCATGGCTACGTCATTACGTACAGGTATTCCCAACAAAGCAGATGTGATGGAAGTGGCAAGCGTGATGCCTGCGGATGGGCCGTCCTTAGGCGTGGCTCCTGCAGGTACGTGCACATGGAGATCAATCTTACGATGAAAGCGCGGATCAAGACCCAGCACTTCAGCTCGAGAACGTACGTAGGAAAGCGCAGCCTTGGCCGATTCGGTCATGACTTCACCAAGCTGGCCTGTCGTCACCACATGTCCGGAACCTGCCATAAGACTGGTTTCCACCAGCAAAATCTCGCCACCGCGTTGGTTCCAGGCTAGTCCCGCACATACACCTATCTGGGATTCCGCCTCGCGCTCGTCATGGCGGTAGCGTTTCACACCCAATAGAGAGGGCAAACTCTGTCGTGTAACATTGACACACTGTTCGAGATTATTCTTCTCAACAAGACGGATGGCAGTTTTACGGCAGAGCGAGGCTATCTCTCGCTCCAGATTACGCACTCCTGCTTCGCGCGTGTATGAGCGGATGATCTCAATGAGCGCGTTATCCGAGATACGAATATTTCCCTCTCTTAGACCATGCTCCTTAATCTGCCGTGGCAAAAGAAAGCGCCGTGCAATATGGTGTTTTTCTGTTTCCAGGTAACTATTAAGTTCAATGACCTCCATACGGTCCAATAGAGGGCCAGGAATTGAATGGAGGGTATTAGCCGTGGTAATGAAAAAAATCTTTGAAAGATCGTACTCCAGGTCCAGATAATGATCCATGAATGCCGTATTCTGTTCAGGATCCAACACCTCAAGAAGAGCCGAGGCCGGGTCACCCCGGAAGTCTGAATTCATTTTGTCTATTTCATCCAGACAAAAGAGAGGATTGTTGTATTTAACTCTTTTGAGGGACTGAATAATCTTTCCAGGCAGAGCGCCAACATAGGTGCGTCTGTGCCCGCGGATTTCTGCTTCATCACGAACACCACCCAACGACAACCGTACAAAATCGCGTCCCGTTGCACGGGCTACAGATTTGGCCAACGATGTCTTTCCCACGCCTGGAGGCCCAACAAAACAGAGAATAGGCCCCTTGAGACCATGTGAAAGCTTCTGCACGGCCAGATATTCAAGGATGCGCTCTTTTGGTTTTTCCAAGCCATAGTGGTCACCATCAAGAATGGCGCGTGCCTTTTCAATATCAATGTCAATTTGCTTAAGTGTGTTCCAAGGCAGGTCGAGAATCCAGTCCACATAGTTACGCACTACAGTGTACTCCGCCGCCGAGGGAGGGATATTACGCAGCTTGTGGGCTTCCACCAGGGCTTTTTGACGCGCTTCCTCCGGCATGTCACGCACCCTGAGCTTTTGCTCGATTTCGTCAATTTCAGCCTGTGGGTCATCCTCGCGCCCCATTTCCTTATTGATGGCCTTGATCTGTTCGTTCAGGTAATATTCGCGCTGGTTGCGCTCCATCTGAACTTTCACGCGGTTCTTGATACGCTTTTCAACAGTGGCCAGGGTGACCTCACCCTGCAAGAGTTCGTACGCCATTTCCAGCCTTCTGGTGACGTCATCCTGCTCCAGGGCTTCCTGTTTCTTGTGGTAGCGGACCTTCAGGTGTGGAATGATAGCGTTGGCCAAAGGACCCGGCTCCTGCAATGCCAGGATGGAAAGTATGACCTCCTGTGATATTTTTTTGTTGGTCTTGCCATACTCCTCCAAAGCTTCATGCACAGCGCGAACCAGGGCTTCACGTTCCTCCTGATGGCTTTGTATCTCGGGGCAACGCTGCACCGTGGCCATGGTGCACACATCTTCACGCAGCAATCCCCACCGCGCACGGTATATTCCCTCAAAAAGTACCTTAATGGTGCCATCAGGCAAGCGTAATACCTGAAGAACCCTGCTCACAACACCCACCTTGGCAAGGTCCTGGGCATCCGGTTTTTCCAGCGCTGGCTCGCGCTGATTCACAAGAAAAATCAATTTGCTGTAAGAGTTTTGCGCGGTGTCAATGGCCTTGATGGAAGAGTCGCGCCCCACAAAAAGCGGCATAATGGAGCGGGGAAACATGACCACTTCTCGTAATGGCATCACAGGTAATTCTTGAAAATCTTCATTACCGCGCTTTTCATCTCTCATGGGAACACCTCAATATCGCAGTAAACAAGGCGTGCGAGGCAACCGCTTGGCAACGGCAACCTCGCACGGAATCCTGTAAATCGTACACCTCAAATAACAGCATGTGCAGTCTTCTAGGAGGCCTTGCCACCCCCGGCCTTGGTTTTTTTTGTATCACCGGCTCCGTCTGTAAAAAGCAGAACAGGTTCCTTGCCTTTGTCTATAACAGCCTGATTAATTAGGCATTCGCGTACATTTGGCATGGATGGCAATGTAAACATGATATCAAGCATCGTCCGTTCCATAACATTACGCAGCCCACGCGCCCCTGTTTTGCGTTCGATGGCCTTGGCGGCAATGGCCTTGAGCGCATTCTGGGTAAAACGCAGATCCACATGTTCCAGTTCGAAAAGCTTCTGATATTGGCGCACCAAAGCATTTTTCGGCTCTGTAAGAATACGCACGAGATCCGCTTCTTCCAGATCATCCACATGGGTTATGATGGGTATACGTCCGACAAATTCTGGAATCAGACCAAATTTTACTAAATCCTGAGGATGTATCTTATCAAGCAATTCACCCATGGACATTTCCTTACTGGAACGCACATGTGCGCCGAAGCCCATGGATCCACCACTCACGCGGGACTCCACAATTTTGTCCAGCCCAACAAAAGCACCTCCCACAATAAAGAGGATGTTGCGTGTATCCATACGGATAAATTCTTGCTGTGGATGCTTGCGTCCACCCTTGGGGGGAATGTTTGCCTCAGTTCCTTCAATAATCTTAAGCAACGCCTGCTGCACGCCCTCACCCGAAACGTCACGCGTTATGGATGGGCCGTCACCTTTGCGAGAAATCTTGTCAATCTCGTCGATGTAGATAATGCCCTTGCCTGCGGCTTCCAGGTCATAGTCTGCATTCTGGAGAAGCTGTACGAGAATATTCTCCACATCCTCGCCAACGTAGCCTGCTTCTGTAAGTGTTGTTGCATCAGCAATGGCAAAGGGTACACGCAGCACACGCGCCAATGTTTTCGCTAACAGGGTCTTGCCGCTTCCCGAAGGCCCGACCAGAAGGATATTGCTTTTCTCGAGTTCAACTTCGTCGCCGAGGGCGTCGGCATAGAATACTCGCTTATAGTGATTGTGTACTGCAACAGAAAGGATTTTTTTTGCCTCGTCCTGGCCGATAACATACTGATCAAGACGTTCTTTAATCTCTTGAGGTGAAAGTAACCGCTCCTCATCTTCAGGGGCTCCTTCCATCCTGTCACGGGCAATTATTTCCGTGCAGGCTTTGACACACTTATCACAGATGGTCGCTCCGTCCTGCACAATAAGGTTATGTACCTCAAGCTCACTGCGACCGCAAAAAGAACAGCGCAGGGGTTCACTTACCGGGGGCTTTTGATTTTTGGCCATATTATTTGCTCTTTTCCTGATCCATTTCATGCCGCGATACGAGCACGCGGTCTATAATGCCAAGTTCTTTGGCTTCCTCAGGAGTCAAAAAATTGTCGCGTTCTGTAGCCTTGACCATATCTTCGTAAGAGCGTCCTGTATTTTCTGCCAGCATATGATTGAGGCGTTCTTTAAGGCGTAACACTTCACGAGCGTGGATTTCAATATCCGTCGCCTGGCCTTGGAATCCCCCTGACGGCTGGTGAATCATTATCTGACTATTGGGTAAAGCAAAACGCGTACCAGGATTTCCAGCAGCGAGTAAAAAAGCCCCCATACTGGCTGCGCGGCCCATACATACCGTGGACACAGGGGAAGAGATAAAACGCATGGTGTCATAAATGGCGAGCCCCGCTGTTACAGAGCCCCCGGGAGAATTGATATAGAGATAGATTTCCTTTTCAGGGTCCTGCGATTCTAAAAAGAGCAGTTGCGCACAAATCAGTGATGCCACAGCGTCATTGACCTCGGTGCCCAACAGCACGATACGGTCTTTGAGCAGACGTGAATAAATGTCATAAGCACGCTCTGAACGGCCTGTTGTCTCAATAACCATGGGTACAAGCGACATGTCAACCTCACAACGCGGCCTTATGCCGGTTTGAACGCGGAGCTACAAACGTGAAAAAAGCGGCCTTATCGGCCGCCCCCATTTTTACTCACTGTCAGCGTCGGTGGGAGCACCCTGCACTGCGGTATCCTCACCGTCCGATTTCTGAAGCTGCGGCTCCACTTCTGTCACCTTGGCCTTGGCATAGACAAGATCCATTGCCTTGTCGGCCAATAGCCGATCTCGCAGCACAAACATGTATCCATTACGTTCAGACCTTTCACGTACTTTCTTGAAATCATCGCCGCTTGCAAGACACATACGGTACAGCTCCGAACTAACCTCAGTTTCGCTTACATCTAGGCCTTCTTTTTTGGCGATGGAGAGTAACAACACTTGGGAACGAGCCATTGCTTCGGCTTTGGGACGCACTGCATCACGCATTTCCTCAATATTTTCACCCAATGCTGCAAGGCTCCGACCCTGCCTCTCCAGACGCGCAGCGCGGTCAACAAGAAGGCTGTTCATGGCCGTTTCAACCATACTGGTAGGCAGTTCATAATCCACCATCTTGAGCATGCGATCAAGGAGGATTTTCTGGGCAGCACTCTTATGCAGGTCAAAGAGCGTCTTGGCACAGCTGTCGTGAATGGCCGAGCGCAAAGCGGCAACACTTTCTTTACCCAATGTTTTGGCAAAGGCATCGTTAAGCTCTGGCAGCTTGTACTCTTTCACTGCATATACCTTGACCTTCATGAGCACGGTTTTTCCTGCCAGAGATTCCGTAATAAAGTCCTCAGGAAAGATAATCTCTCCTTCGCCTTCTCCTCCATTAGGTATGGTCTTAACCAAATTTTCGAAGGCCTCCAGAGCCTGATGCTCTCCCAACGCCAAATTGAAATCTTCGACTTTAAAGTCTTCCAACAGCTTGCCATCTTCATAAGCTGCAAAGCCAATATTAGCGATCTGTCCATCCTGAGCGGGAGCATCGCCTTCCACGGGGACAATCTTTGCATGGCTACGCAGGATACGATCCAACAGACGCTGCTCATCCTGTTCGTCGACTACGACTTTTTCCTGCTCAACCTCCATGCCCTCGTAGGGTGGCAGCTGGAAGGAGGGCAGCACTTCAAACTCAATACTGTAGGTATAGTTTTTGCCTCGCTCAAAGGCATCATCCGCATCAATAGTAACCTTACCCAGAGGCACCACACCAAGCTTCTGCATGATATCGTTTATATGTACATTGATTAGATCTTGCTGGGCTTCCGCATAAATCTTGTCGTGCAACCGCTGTTCGACTAAAGAGGCAGGCACCTTGCCCTTGCGGAAACCATCAATGCGCACAGAAGTCTTATACACGGCCACAGTGCCCATGATGGCCGCATCCACCTCTTGCGGTTCAGTAGTGATAACGACCTTTTTTTTGACCGGTGAAAGGTCTTCTACGCGATATTCCACGAAGGACTCCTTTTCTTTCTGCAATGCCTACTGTAAGAGAGGGAATAATCCCCACTAATATTTCATGCAAAGGATATGTATAAACATTTTTACCTGGTCAAGCAAGTCCACGACAAGCGCCTTTCAGCTGGCATGGCTAAGAATGTTATGTGGTTAGGAACCTACAGGGCCGCACATGCTGTCGGGCTATCAGTGGATGATTGCCGCATGTAGGAGGTGTCTCCTATGAGCTAGAAGACGTTGGGTAGAGCGTCATTATGCGTATCCCTGCATGGCTGCTTGGATTTGCTGGCGATCTGCTCGCGTCAGTTCTCGCTGATTGGAGCTTCCACGGAAACGCAGTTCAGGATCACGCAATGCCTCAATATACGGGCCATCAATAAGCAAGTCTGTCATTTCCAGGAGATATTTTGTCCAAGGGTCAGGTCTACGTAGCAGGGCTTCATATGTATATCCGGTAAAGGTTACTACGTTTTTGCCCATGGCGTGAATTCCCTCGGCCACTGCACACAACGCCGGTGCCTGTTCAAATGGCTCACCACCTGAAAATGTTGCTCCCGCCAACAAAGGATTTTCTCCCACACACGCAAGGACGGCTTCTGCAGTCATTAAAAAGCCGCCCTCAAAGCTATGTGTCTGCGGGTTGTGACAGCCTTTACAGTGGTGGGGGCATCCCTGTGTAAAAAGCACAAAACGAAGCCCAGGCCCGTCAACTATAGATTCCTCCACAATACCCGACAACCTGAGCTGTGATACACTGCCATCAGGCATGCTTGACCCGGTCGCGTTCCTCCGCGCGTTTAGCGTTGTTAAAACGGTCCAATGTGCCCACAAGATAGCCTGTAATACGACGGGTACGCTCAAAACCTACACCCTGTCCAATCAGTTTGCTGTCGGGCTTGATCTCCTCAAACAGACGCGATTTCATCAACATGAAACTCTTCTCCTTTTCGCAATTACCACCGGGTATAATCTTTCTGTTAATCCCACTGGGGTGTGTACGGATATTTCTTACGTAATGTTTCCAGCAATTCGGCACTCACGCCTTCGCCTTCCCTGCGTCCACAACGTGGGCAACGCCCGTTGATCACGCCCACATACCCGCACACTGGGTCGCGATCCAGAGGGTGATTAACTGAACCATAGCCCACGCCCTGATCGTGCATGTAGCGAATAATGCTTTCAAATGCTTCAAGATTCTTGCAGGTATCCCCATCCAGTTCCACATAGGTAATGTGCCCGCCATTAGTTAGGGCATGGTAGGGTGCCTCAAGCTGAATTTTTTTAAATGCCTTAATGGGATAGTACACAGGCACATGAAAGGAATTGGTGTAATAATCTCTGTCAGTAATACCCGGTATGATACCGTATTTCACCTTATCCAGGGCAACGAACCTCCCGCTGAGCCCTTCTGCGGGAGTAGCAATAAGGGAAAAATTCAGACCGTTTTCAACAGACTTGTCATCACAGCGTTTGCGCATATGCGTGACAATATCAATACCCAGCTTTTGTGCTTCTTCACTTTCACCGTGGTGTTTGCCTATAAGGGCCTTGAGGGTTTCTGCCAAACCGATGAAGCCCAACGTCAGTGTGCCGTGTTTGAGCACTTCGCCTATGGTATCGTCCAGCCTAAGCGCTCCCGAGTCAATCCAGACCCCCTCTCCCATAAGAAAAGGATAGTTACGTACCTTTTTTGCGCTCTGTATCTTGAAACGGTGCAGCAGTTGGCGAAAAACCAGATCAATGCGATCGTCTAGCAGAGCGAAAAATTTACCTACATCTCCCTTGGCCTCCAAACCAAGGCGGGGCAAATTGATGGAAGTAAAACTCAAATTGCCGCGGCCACAGGTCACTTCGCGTCTAGGATCATGTACATTGCCCATGACGCGTGTGCGGCATCCCATGTAGGCCACCTCTGAGTTATAGTCACCCTCCCGATAGTATTGCAAATTAAAGGGGGCATCCATAAAACTGAAGTTGGGGAAGAGCCGTAAGGCTGAAACTTCCATGGCCATCTTGAAAAGGTCATAGTTTGGATCGCCAGGGTTATAGTTTATCCCGGATTTAACCTTGAATATCTGCACAGGGAAAATAGAGGTTTCACCATTTCCCAAACCAGCCTTGGTTGCCAACAGCAGATTTTTGACAACCATGTGTCCCTCTGCCGAAATATCCGTGCCATAATTTATGGAGCTGAACGGCACCTGCGCCCCAGCCCTGGAATTCATGGTATTCAGATTATGGATGAGCGCCTCCATAGCCTGGTAGGTACGCCGTTCAGTATATTTTAGAGCCTCCTCAACGGCATAGGCGTGCGCCCGTGCCACAAGTTCACGCATCTGGTCAGGACACGCCGCAACGAGTTTTTCCCCATAGGCGTCGATAGAACCCATGCGTGGGCACTCTGCCAGACGGCCCATGTATTGACGGGTCTGCGTCACAGCCTCTTTTTCCCCCAGGCCCCCGGCGATGCGCAAAACCGCAGTAAAAGCACGTTCATATTCCTTGCGATAGGTTTTGATAACACCGTCTGCCATGGCATAGTCAAAATGCGGTATACTTTGTCCGCCATGCATTTCGTTCTGGTTGGCCTGAATAGCAATGCAGGCCAGGGCGGAATAGCTCTCAATGGAGTTGGGTTCCAGTAAATGCCCATGCCCCGTGGAAAAACCATTTTTGAACAAAGGAATAAGATCTATCTGGCAACATGTCTCCGTGA
>JAFTDG010000041.1 GCA_017454325.1 Desulfovibrio sp.
ACACATATCACGGACTAAAAAGGCCAGTTGCACGGACTTTCGAGGCCACCGTAACGGCGAAATAAGTCCACCGTCACGGAGCAAAAGGCCAGTCCAAACTCTTGACACTTAACAAAGTAGCTGGTACCATAAACTTGCGTTTACTCATGTGGAGGGCAGGGCAACGCTGGAGAGCGACCCGAGTAACACATGAGGTTTTGCGAGGGAGTGGTACTGAGAAGTACCGCTCTTCTTTTTTGCGTTTAAGCGAGAAGTTAGGAACCGCACAGTATCACTCCCTTGGGAAAACAAGATTCGTTAAACTCCGGGGGTACGGGGGCAGAGCCCCCGCTTAGAGCAGGTCAGATTCGTCAGCGGGCTCAGGAGGATCAATCAATCCTTCAGCTATCATCTCAAGGAGTTCCTGCTCCGCACGCAACCCCTGGATGAAGGGCATCTCCCAGCCAACACCATCAGCAATGTGAGACGGATTGCAGTATGGATCGTTCCCAGCTTCAACCCATGCTTTCAGATCGGCAATCTCCTCGGGTGTAGCGTCGGGGACTGTGCGGAGGTAACGGCGCATCTCCTGTCGGAGGTAGGTCTTGGACGGTCTCATTTGTCAGCACCGGCTTTCAACTGAGCGGCCAGGCCATGACGTTCACGCATGGAAACCGTACCTTCCACGGAAACGATGTAAGCATTGTGGACAATCCGGTCCATAATCGCATCATTAATCGGACTATCCTGTGCCGAGTCGGTGTTAATCCTGTCGTACCATTCCTCCGTGTCGTACTGCGTGCAGAAGATGGTGGAGCCATGTTTCGTCCTGGCTTCCACAATCTCAAACAGATCGAAAGACTGCTGCAGCGTCAGCGGGCGCATCAGCCATTCGTCCAGGATCAGCAGATCAACCTTGGAGTAGGCTTTCGTAACCTTGCGGAACATATTCTCCGCGCGGGCAATGGTCAGTTCATCCAACAGCTCAGGCATCCGGACATAGCGGACAGACTTGAATTTCCTGCAGGCTGCGTTGCCCAGGGCACAGGCAATATAAGTCTTTCCATTCCCGGTTGCGCCTTTGAGGATGATGTGGTGCTCCTCGTCAATATAGTCACAGGTGGCAAATCGAGCAAGCTGGGTCTTGTCCAGTTTCCGGTCATCATGGTATTCAATGCCTTCCATTGTCGCCGAGGGAATATCCAGATGCGCGTCGTGAATGCGCCGAACCAGCTTGTTGGCCTGCCTGCGATTCCATTCTGCATCGACCAGAAGGCCAAAGCGGTCTTCAAAGGAAACTTGGGCATATGTGGCAGGATCACGGATCTGGGCTTCAAATTCATTTGCCATGGCGCTAAACCGCATTTCACGGAGTTGTTCGACTGTTGACGGATTATTCATGACGTTGTCCTCCCTTGCTGTAATAGGCTGCACCCCTGGTAATGCCATGGCCGTTAGTTTTCTTAGCGGCAGGTTTGTCCACTTCACTATTCTCGGAAGAAGACTTACACAGAGTGCTAATGTTACGGATCGTCGGAGCAGAAGTTAAACGAAGTACCCTTTCACAGGCATCTTCCAGACACTCCGCGCCATAACGGTTTCCCAGCTTGGTCAGACTCGCGCATGCTTTAAATCCTTGCTCCGCCTCCTTTCCGCTGGTCAGAAAATACTGTACGGTTTCTGTGGTTTTCGGTCCAATCGTATGGGCCCATTCGGTAAATTCCTCGGCGTTGTAATTGAGGTATTTCCTGTGGGCCTCCGGCATATGCTCCGGCTTTACCACAGGATCGCGTTGTTCCTTTTCCAGCCGGATGTGTGCTGCAACTCTGGTCTGCTTGTAGAAGACCTCCACAATATGCTTTGTCAGCTTGACATCGACCTTTTCGCCAATCAGATCATACGGAACAGAGTATTTGTTGAGGCCATCGCTTACCAGATAGTCATACCCAACCTTTGGCGTTACCCAGACAGACGGCTCATACGCATGGGTTGGCAGCGGTTGCATGAATGCCTTCTCTTCCATCTCATAGGCAGAGAACCGGCAGCCAGTACGGGGTTTCTTGAATGGACGGTGGTTCAGTTCTTCCAGCTTTTCGCGTACTGCTGCCTGTGCCTCAGCGATGGAGAAGAATTTCTGGTCTCGCAGAGCAGCTGTAATCCATGTGGAGACAAAGCGGACGGAACCCTCTACTGCAGCCTTGTCATCTGGCTTCCGAACTCGGGCAGGAACAATCGCTGTGCCATAATGCTCGGCCATCTCTGCATAGCTTTTGTTCAGTATGGTTTCATATCGGTTGTTGGTGATCGTGGCCGTCTTTGCATTGTCTGGAATCAACAATCGAGTGACACCGCCGAAATAATTGTAGGCGTGAACATGGCAGAGCAGCCAGTTCTCCTGCTTCATGTCGTCACACGCTTCAGCGTAGGTATACCAACTGCACGGCAGCACCGCGACAAAAATGTACGCCGGCCATTGCTCCCCGGTAGTTTTGTCCGTGATGTACAGAGGATCTCCAGCCCAGTCAACCTGCATGGCGTCACCAGGCTTATGGGTGATTCGCATGGTCGCTTTCGTGACCCGAGCCCAGCGACGGTACTTTTCGCAGAATTGCGTGTACATATAGGGCACGCCGCCAGTAACACGCACTTTCCGGCAGTACTCATCCCACAGCAGAGTGAGCGTTACACCCTTCTTTGCCAGCTCAGCATGAATCCACTGGTAGTCAGGCACGGTATACGGGGAAGCATACGCATACCTCCCAGGGAACAGGAGCTCCTGAATGTCTTCGTTAGTGACATCGTCATCTAACGGCCAGACAAGCCCCGCTGCATCCGCAGCCTTGATTGCGTCAGCTACAGTGTCTCTTGAGCTTTGAACCTCTCGGGCAATACTGCGCTGGCTGGTTCCAAGGCTGTGAAGCCTCAGAATCTCACGATAGTTAGCCATTTGGCCACCTCCTGAACATAGTCACACTTTCGTGTGCCGTGTTCATTATACAAGGTGGCCCTCACCGCCGTGAAGGTGGCCCTAAAAGTCCGTTACGGTGGCCTTAAAACTCCGTGCAGATGGCCTTATCGCGCCGGAATTTGTAGCATCAAGTGCAGCTACGCCTATAACCTGCAGGGCGATGTGATTGGCATCGTTGACAATGCGGGCAATCTGGTGATAGAATACAGACACGATGCATGGGGTAAGCCGATAGGCACCACTGCAAACAGTACCTTGACAACTCAATTGGCTGAACTGAATCCATTTAGGTACAGAGGGTATGTATGGGATCAGGAAACAGCACTGTACTATGCTTGTAAAAGGTACTATAATCCAATTTATTGTCGCTGGCTGAACTATGATAAAGATGAAGTACTATTTAGTGACAATCACGAAAGTTTAATACAATATAATCTTATTGCATACTGTTTCAATAATCCTGTAAACTACTTCGATGAAAATGGAAAATGGCCCAAATGGCTTAAAAAGGCGGTTGCTGTAGTCGCAGTAGCAGTTGTTGTTGTAGCTGCAACTGCCATTACTGTTGCAACATGCGGTGCAGGTTCTGTTGCCGGTGTGGCAATGATAACTGCTACAGCAACAATAGCAGCTAGAACAACAGAAGTTGCAGTACTTCAAGTAAAAAAAGTAAACAGGAAGGGAAAAACAACAACGAAATAATCAAAGATACTTTTGAATCAATATACGACAATGGAAAGAAAATAATAGGTATAACCCCATATACAAAATCATCAATAATAATAGCTAAGTCATTATACAATAAGCAAAGCTTAATTACTACTCTAAAAGGAAAAGGGAATTGGCTTGTTTCGACGG
>JAFTDG010000042.1 GCA_017454325.1 Desulfovibrio sp.
GCAAAGCGTTCACGCACATCGACGCCTGCAGTGCGATGATTGAGACCAACAAGTATAATATCAGCGTCCATGGCAGTAGTCCGGTCAGTTCTTCAGAAATGCGTGGTGGCTTTCCATGAAGGTGTTCACTACAACGACAGAAAACAGGCAGAGAAGGAAGAGGAAAACGGCAAGCTGGGCTGGTTTGCGTCCTTTCCAGCCCCATGCCAGGCGATTGTGAAAGAGAGTGGAAAAGAGCAGCCAGATAACAATGCTGATGACTTCTTTGGGATCACCGGTCATGGTACTGCCAAAGACAGGTTTGGCCCAGACAAGACCGGAGAGAATACCCAAGGTAAAAAGGGGATAGCCTGTGACCACGGCAAAAGCGTTAATACTGTCCAGCATGGACAAGGCGGGCATATCCATCCAGAAGCCGGTGACACTGCGCTTGCTTTTGATACGATTTTCAAGAAAGAGGAATAGCCCTCCTGCAGCAAAAGCAAGAGACAGAAGAGCCAGACTCAGGAAAAGTGCGCCGATATGCAGCGTGTAAAATGCTGTTGAGAGTGAATTGGGCACCACTATCACAGAAGTAAGGAACGGGGCAGACATGATGAAGAGCATGAGCCCGAGTGGTGCGGCAAAAATGAGTGGGGTTTCTTGCCGTAACTTGGCCCAGGCAAGGATGCCACATAGTACGATAAACCAGGCCATGAGCTGAAAATATGCGCCGGCACTCAGCCCATTGGGCAACGCTTTGTGAAAGCCCAGGACAAGTACAAGTGTCTGGCAGGCAAAACCCGCAAGAGCGATGCAGCAGCCCCATTTGCGCAGGAAGGGACGACGTGTCAGCATTCCCGCGATGCCTGTGGCAACGGCAATGCTATAGAATATGATGGTAATGCCGGTGGATAGTTCAGGCGAGATCATCAAGCAACTCTCCAAGATGGACATGCAGGGTTGGTGGCAGTGCGTCACGCAACAGGCGACGGCAGGCCTCAACATCACCTTTCCCCAACAATTCCTGCAGGGGCGAAGCTACGAGAGTACGGAACAAGGCCGTATTGTGCTCCGTCTTGTCGCCCAAGGCAAGAACCAGGGGACGCAAACGTCCCATAAACGTCGACATGCGCGATCTCGGTATGAGCCACTGCTCCAATTCGCCTTTCCACTGGCGAGCAAGCGCGGGGCTGGCTCCTCCTGTGGAAAGTGCCGCTGCAAGCGTTCCCTGACGCGTTACGGCAGGTACCTGAAAGGTCCCTTGTTCCGGTGTTGTGGCGTTGTTGCACCATATGCCGCGCTCTGCGCACAAAGTGGCAATGCGGGTATTTTCCTGTGGATTATTGGTGCTGGCAAAGACAATGGCGCACGATTGCAAATCTTCACTGGTAAGGCTGCGGCGTGCGAATTGTATGCGGGGGTCTTGCAGCAATGCTGCTGCTTCAGGATTCGGTTCGGCAATATCCAGAGCCAGCACAGAAGTGGGGCTACAGGCAAGCAATCCAGCAAGTTTGCGCTGCCCTACCGTACCCAGGCCTGCAACTACACAGCGTAGACCATGTAGTGATAGGAAAATTGGGTACAACGGCGGGGATGTTTGGGGGGAGTTGTGCATGGCGATTCGCTATTGAACGATGTAAAGGTATACTTACCTGGCCACTGTAACAGCTTTTCGCCCACAAAAAGCCGCAACGGCATGCCGCTGCGGCTTTTTGTGGGCCGGACACCCGGCAACGTCTGTTGCCGCTGCTTCCTTTCGGACCTGACGGGGTTGGCAGTGCTGCCGCCGTCCGGCTTAACAACACCATACGCAACAAAGAGATATCTTGTCAATGAAAAGCCCCATTGTGCAACACCGGTAAAATCGCCCGCAGCAGACAGTGGTGACGTCTTTCATGGGGATTGTTTTATGACAGCAACTGTGCTGCATTACTCATGAGGCCTTCTAATGCAGTTTCAGACAGATTGGCCAGTTTTTGCAGGCGGCAGGCTTCATCCACTGGATCATACAAGGGCCAGTCAGTGCCGAAGAGCAGCCGGTCACGGGGAAAGGTGGTAAGCAGCGTATGTATGAGCTGCGGTGTGGCAAAAGGCGTGGTGCTGGAGGTATCCATCCACAGATTATCACGCCAGCGTTGGCCAAAGACACGCACGGCATGCGCCCACATGCGGTAACCGCCGAAATGGGCGGCAATGATTTGCAGATGCGGGAAAGCGTCTAAAATTGCCGCCAGTTTATAGGGGCAGGAGGGATTGTTTTCAGGACGGGTATGGTCGCCGATGTGGATTTCGAAGATAAAGTCATGTTGTGTGGCTTCAAAGATGGGCAGGAGGCGCGGGTCGTTAAGCCAGAAACCTTGAAAATCCGGGTGTAGCTTAATGCCACGCAAACCTGCCTTGTGCAGGCGGTTAACCTCTCTTTCCCAGTCGGCATAGCCTGGATGCAGTGTGCCAAAAGCTATCACCCTGTCCGGGTATTCTCGCTGTAAGGCAATGGCATAGTTATTGGCAGGAATGACCTGGGCCGGCGTAGTTGCGGCGCATAAGACGACGCATTGTTGCAGGCCAGCCTTTGCTTCTCGTTCCAACAGATGAGAAATGGTGCCATCGCCGGAGCATGTGAGGCAATAGTAATCATTCAGGTGCTCCACAGCTTTGTGGGCGATTTTGGGATGAAAGGCATGGGTATGAATATCTATGAACATGCTTGATTGATGTTGACCACGTTAATTGGTGAGCCGGCAGACCAGCGGCGTATGTTTTCGGCTGTAAGGTTAATAATGTTTTGCCGTGCCCTTGTGGTTGCCCAGGCAATGTGGGGCGTTATCAGGGTATTAGGGGCTGCAAGCAGGGGATTATCGGCACTGGGAGGCTCCATGCTCAATACATCTGTACCGAGCCCCCCAAGGTGGCCTGATGCAAGGGCTGCAGCCGTAGCGGCCTCGTCAACCAGCTCTCCGCGAGCTGTGTTGAGTAAAATGCACCCCTTGCGCATGGCAGAAATTGCATGCTCATTGATGCAGTGCCGTGTGGTATCTGTTAGCGGGCAGTGCAGTGAAATGACGTCAGAGGATTCCAGGAGTCGGGGTAGTGTGGTGAAGGCAAAGGGGCTGTATGCAGGCGGATTTTTAGGGGTGCGGCAATGCGCGAGCACATTCATGCCAAAGGCGTGGGCCAGTTCGCCCATACGGCGACCAATGGCCCCGAATCCCACAAGGCCGATGGTCAGTCCTTCCAGGCAGACGGGTGGTTTCTTCCAGTAGCACCAGCTTCCGCTTTGCAGCCACTCGCCCTGTTTTACTGAATCCGTGTGCAGACTGGTGTGGCGACACAGCTCCAGCAGAAGTGCCATGGCGTGCTGCGCCACATCGCTGACGCCATATGCCACAACATTGCACACCGGGATGTGGCGTTCTGCCATCGCTGCAATATCCACAACATTATAGCCTGTGGCGAGTACTCCCACCATGCGCATGTTTGGAAGTTTGTCCAGATCGCATCGTTGTAGCGGAGTTTTGTTGGTCAGCACAACATCTGCACCGGCAGCATGGTCAGCAAGTTGCGTTTGTGATGTAGAGGCATGAATCACTGTTTCTCCCAGTGAAGTAATGGGGGACCAGTCCACGTCACCGGGGTTGAGCACGGCACCATCAAGAACGGCAATTTTCATGGTATCCTCGCAGATAAAAGCATGGGGAGTACTGATTTTCGCTGTACATAGTGGCGGATGTCAAGAAACGGAATGCTTGCGTAGAAAAAAAGAGCCACCCGAAGGTGGCTCTTTACAGCTGAAAAAGGAGATCTAGTGGGCGATGACGCGGAAGTCGTCACGACGGTTTTTGGACCACGCGGCCTCACCGCTGCCCTGAACGGCCGGATTTTCCTTGCCATAGCTGATCATTTCGAGCTGGCTGGGATTGACACCGAGGGTTACCAGATATTCGTAGGAAGCACGAGCACGGCGTTCGCCAAGGGCGAGGTTGTATTCCTGCGTGCCACGTTCGTCGCAGTTGCCTTCAATACGCACACGAATGCTGGAGAATTTCTTCATCAGATCAGCTTTGGTCTTCAGCATGTCTTTGTATTCGGGCTTGATGTCGAATTTGTCAAAAGCAAAGTAGACTCTGGCATCGGTAATCTGCTCAATGGCAGCACGCATTTCGGGGGTCATACCGTCGTCATAACCAGGTTCGCTCGTGGTTTTTTTGGCGCAGCCGAAACCGGCGGCAAGGGCCATTACCAGCGCGAGAATAAGAGCATAACGTTTCATTGTGTCCTCCTGAACAGCTCATTCTCCAAAATTGATACCTTTCCTTTCGTACACATGGAGTCTTACGACCCGCACGCTGTAAATGGTATCTGCACAATGATTTTTGTCAAGGTGTCGAAGGGGCTTTCAGGCGAATTTCATAACATATTTTTCTGCAGGCCCTATTTTTTTGCTCCTCCAGGCATGCCCCAGCGCGGGAAATAGGCTGCGCCTCCGGTGGGGACTTGCTTGGCATCCCCGCCGTGCCGTGTGGTTAAATAAATCCCATGTCCTCCACGTGTAGATGCGAAGGCAATGAAGTAACTGTCGGCACAGAAAGAGGGCTGTTCATCGCTGCCGGGGCCAAAGGTGATCTGTCGTTCCATGCCGGTCATCATATCCTGTACGAAGATGCGATGCCCATATTCCGTCATACGGCTGTATACAACGAGAGTTCCGTCAGGGGAGAGGTTGGCTTCGGTGTTATATGTGCCATTTTTGCTCACCCGTGTTACAGTGCCTGAGCTTAGGTCTTTCAGGAAAATCTGCGGTCCACCCATGCGCGAGGAGGTAAAGGCCATCTTGGTACCTGTCTTGTCAAATGTGGGGGATACGTTGATGGAATTACCGCCTTCAAGGATGCGTTCCTTCTGGAAAACATGATTCAGTAGAAAAATGACAGGATACTTGCCGTTGGAGAGTGCCACGGCCACCTTATTGTCAGGGGTGAATGCCGGTCCAATGACCACGTTACCGGGAAAGCGTATGCGCTGCACCTTGCCGCTGGCACGATCCCAAACGCCCAGGGCGTGAGACTGCTTGTCTATGTGCGAGAAGACGACAAAGCGCCCGTCAGGCGACCAGGCTGGCGACATGGATTCCCCAGGCATGTTGGTAATCTGCCGCAAATCACGACCGGTGGGCTTCACAAGCCATACATTTGCGCTCATTTTGCCAGCTTTTTTCACAAAAGCCAGCGTGGAGCGAAAGAAAGACCCGTCGCCGGTCAGCGCTTCCAGCAGATCGGCGCAAAAGCGATCGGCAACTTCCGGCAGGTCTTTGGATGTGACTCTTGGGTATTCCTTGCCAAACAGGCGGCCACCGGTATTTGTTTCAAACGCACGGATCTGTACAGGACGGGTGCCGCTGTCTCCCTCGGGCCAGTAGGTGGTCACCACGATATCTGAGCCCGCAAGCTGAAAGCGCTTGAAATCAAGTGTTGGTGGCTCATAACCCTGAAGAACAACGCCACCCAGGACAGCCTTGGGATCGGTAAGGCGCATAAATGGTAAAAAACTCAAATTCTGCTGTACAATTTTTTGCAACGCCGCGCCCATGCTGGTGGCTTCGGCTTGCGGGCCCCTGATGGGGGCGGCCAGGGCAAGATTGACGATATTCTGGCCTGGACCATAGATATCTACGCGCATGGCGGCCTGTGCTTCACTTGAGAGTACAAGCACGATGCCTAGGGCAAGAAGTAACAGCTGTTTTTTCATCAACAATTCCTTTCTGGTTTGAAGGCCTCTGTATGGTTGGCAAAGCCCTTTGCCGTGGAGGGCAGCATGGGGCAGTCTTCCCTGTAATGCAGCACCTCAACGCCGTGTCAGTGTAAGAGTGACGTCCAGCTCTCCCTTGATGGCTTGTGGCGGGGGGGGGAGCCTCTCCAGACGACGTATGCCCGAGCGTATCGCCCTGTCAAGATGCACGTCCCCCGAGGAAGAGAGGGTCTTGTAGTGTTCGATTTTGCCCTTGGGGGAAATCTGCAATCGCAGGCGTGCCGTATAGGTGCCCAATGGTGTTTCTTTGGGGATATAGATGGCATTGCACAGGTATATCTCTGCATTGCGGCGATATTTATCCGTTGGTGAACGGACGGTGCTGGCAGGGAGGGGAGGGCTGGTCTCAGCCGATGAGGAGGGACGTGACGATGCCGTGGCCGCCTGCTGTACACTCGTATTTTTTGCCCCTGGGGGTTGCGCTGCTGCGGATTTTTTTGTGTCTGACGGGTGGGCATTCTGCCTGACAGGCTGTGTGGCAGGGCCATTTTGGGCATTTTGTGTGGCAAATGCCGGAGCCTTTGTGGGTGATGCCTTGGGGGGAATCTTATTGGGCGCAGCCGGAGCGACAGGTTTGGGGTGTATTGCAGGCAGTTCCTTGCCGGTGGCCTTTGCAGCAGCCTCTGCCCGCTGTCGGGCCAGGTCTTCCGTTGTAGACGCATAATATTCACCGTGGGCTGCATCTGCCTTTGTTCTGGCCATCACCTCTGCGCGAGCGGCAGCTTCACTATCCAGGTGTTCTCTCCGGTCCCAGTTTTTGGGCGAGCCGGTCCAGAAGGTCATATATACATCCAGCGGCTGGCCGTAGGGAGGCGTGCCAAAAGGGCCCGCCTTTTTTGCAGCGCCACAGGCAGCTGCGTCATACGCTTCCAGGCCTGAAGGGACGAGAGGCTTGCAGGAGGTGATTTTTCCGTTACCATCAATGGATATTCTGATGCGAACTGTAAAATCGGTCTTGAGTGCAGGCGGTGGTGTCCAGGCTTTGATTACGGCAGTGTGCACTTTGCCGGTATAGCTTCCGTCCTCTCCTGTCCCCACGACTGTTGCGGCCTGGCATATCTGGGGAAGGCACAAGATGACTAGCATAATATTAGTGGCGAGCGCCCAGAGAAAGATACGGCATGAGCGCATGGGAACAGGCATAGAAACCTCTGCAGCAGTGAGAAATGGTGCGCAGTGCTAGCGGCCCATCATTTCATCAAGAGTAAACACAAGATCCAGATCGCCGTAGGCGGCCGAAGGCGGTGGAGGAAAATCTCCACTCTGGCTTGTGCGCACAATGGCATTAACGGCTGAGGCATCAAACTGCGCATTACCCGAGCTACGGGTCACTGCCGTTTGCTGCACTTTGCCCTGAGCATCAACACGAACATTGACGACACAACGCAGATTAACACGACCCGCCGAGGCAAAACCCCAGTTGGGGCGTACAGCCAGCATCACCTGGCCCATATATACGTCGCCCAGACCGCCACCACCGGGGCCATCGCCTTCCCCGCCGCCACCGCCCCGGTTGCCGCCAGCATTACGCCGCGCCTGGGCAAGGGCCTGTTCCACAGCGTTTCCTCTGTCACCAGATTCCGCACGGGATGTGGCTTTACGCCGGGCCTGCTGCAGTGCTGCAGCAACGGGATCTTCACTGGGTTTGCTCGTTTGCTTTGGCTTTTCGTCCTTTTTCTGGGGCTTGGGTGGTTCCGGTTTCTTTTTGTCTTTTTCCGGTTCTTTCTTCGGTTCTTCCTTGGGCTTAGGCTCTTCCTTGGGCTTTGGTTCTTTTTTTGCCGCTACCGGTTTTGCTTCTTCCTTGGGTTCCTGTTTGGGCTGTGGTTTTTGTTCTGGCTTGGGCTCGGGTTTACGTGCAATCGGCGTTTCCTGGCGGGATTGAGGCTTTAGGGGCTTGGGCTCCCTGATTTCCTCACGTTCCGTTGCAGCCACTTCTGCCTTTGGAGCTGGCGGGGTCGGGGCCTTGGGCCCGTCACCAGGTTCGCCCATATGTCCTAAAATCGGTGATGGTGTCTGGCTTCCGCCCGTGGCCCCATCCACCAGACTTATCATTACGGGCGGGGTGTCCAGCCTGATGGGTGTGCTGTGCGGCCAGAACCAGATCAGGAGAAAAACCGCGGCATGCAGACAGAGTGAAAGAATATACGAGGCCAAATGCATGAAATATTCCTGCTGCCGCTATTTCCCGGAAGTCATGGGGGTGCCGGCGGCCGCATCGGGCTGTTCGGCAATGACGCCGAGTTTTTCTATGCCTACCGCCTTGATATGCCCCATAACTTCAACCACAATGCCATACGGCACGGCTTTGTCCGCCTGGAGAAAGAGGGTCTTGTTCTTTTCCTTCACAAGACGTTGCAGGTACCCTTCTAGGTCTTCCATGGTGTCAACGCCGTATTCATCCAGATACATCTTGCCGTCGTTGCGAACTGTCAGCACCATGTGGTCGGCTTCAGTCGGCAGCACTTCCACCTGTTTTGTTTGTGGCAGGTCAACGTCGAGCCCCTGACTCATCATTGGCGTGGCCACCATGAAAATGATGAGCAACACCAGCATGACATCCACAAAAGGGGTGACGTTGATCTCCGAAACAAATTTGTTTCCGCCTCCAAGACTTGCACCCATGCTAAATCTCCGTGGCTCCCGTGCGCTGTACAGGGCGATGCGCGTTAAGTTCCCGCTGGACGCGGTTCAGGAAAACACCGGCGAAATTCACCAGGAGCGTATCAACCTGAGAGAGTTTCCCCATGAATACGTTGAATCCTATGGTGGCAGGTACTGCGACGGCCAGGCCGATGGCTGTGGCAACAAGGGCTTCGGAAATACCGGGAGCCACAGTAGCAAGAGAGGCACTCTTGAGCATGCCGATGGAATGGAAAGAACTCATGATACCCCAGACTGTACCAAAAAGGCCTATGAAAGGAGCTGTATTGGCAGTGGTGGCCAGAAGAGAGAGCGAGCTTTGCAATCGGGCCAGTTCTGTGCCGACGCCTTGGCGCAGAGCACGCCGCACATTGTCTACAACCACATCACTGCTGTTTCCCAGTTCTTTAGAGCGGTTGAATTCGATGACACCCTGATGTGCAATATAATAAAGAGGAGATGTGGGATCAGCCCCTAGTGACTGTACGGCCTCACGCAGGTTGGGCGCTTTCTCAAAACGTTCTGTACCAAGCCGTGCCTTGCTGTTGGCTGCATTCAGACCAAAGAATTTTTGGATCATCAGCCCCCAGCTTCCAATGGACATAATAACCAGGAACGCAAGCACAACCTTGGCGACCAGGCTTGCCTGGGCAATCATTGAAAAAAAACTGAACTCCATGAGATTCTCCATAACTGCGCGACAAAAAGGAATACACAGAAAAATCCATCCAGTGCACCCGCATACGTGATACACCATGAAGGGCTATTTTAAAGGGCCGCTGCTGACCACAAGACTGTGCTGCGGAATGTCGCTAAACTCTCGACGCAGCATGCAACGGCTGCGATAAACTTTCAAGAGATTTTTTAGATTGTTTTGCCATGGCCGGCCATATTGCCAATGGCAGGGCTCACAGTGTATGAATAATAACCTATGCTATTGGTATATATTTTTGTTCACGAACACAGCGTCCTGTAGGTGTTTATGATTACTCTTTCAGGAAAGAGGAACGTTGTGCGTATGTTGCTGCAGCAGGGTGTGGATATGTCTGTATGAACGATGATGCTTTTTTGACGATAACTCCTCTGGGAGGCCTGGGAGAAATCGGCCTCAACTGTCAGCTCTGGGAAACGGCCGGTGGTGTGGTAATGGTTGATTGCGGCCTCATGTTTCCCGACGATGCGCATCTGGGCATTGACGTGGTCATTCCGCATTTTGGTGCCGTCAGTGCCGTCAGGGATAAACTGCTGGGCATTGTGCTTACCCACGGGCATGAGGATCATATTGGTGCCTTGCCCTGGATCGTGCCTGAACTGAAGGGAACAAAGATCTATGGTTCGCGTTTTACCCTGGCACTTGTGGAACACAAGTTGCGAGAGCGCGAAATACTGGAGTGGGTGGAATTATGCCCTGTAGACGCTGACACTCTCCTGACCCTCGGCGACCTGACATTTCATTTCTTTCCGGTCTGTCATTCCATACCCGAAGGCTTTGGGCTGGGGGTGGAAACCCCTGTAGGTCGTGTCGTGCACAGCGGTGACTTTAAAATTGATCCGCACCCTCTTGGAGGGTCCGGAACAGATTTGGCTGTCTTTCGTGATTTTGCCGGGGAGAATGGGGCGCGCCTGCTGCTTTCCGATTCCACCAATGTCATGCGGGAAGGCCATTCTCTCACAGAGCGGGAAGTCAAGGATTCACTGGACAGGATTTTTGCCACAGCCGAGGGGCGCATCGTCATCACCCTTTTTTCCAGCCATATCCAGCGTATACAGGAAGTATTCGACCTTGCGCGTGCGTACGGGCGCACTGTGGTTATCAGCGGCAAATCGCTGGCAACGAATATTGAAATAGCGCGAGACCTTGGTATTGCCAAACTCCCTCCGTCTTTTTTTAACGCGCACAATGGTGTTCCAGACCTTCCGGATGAGCAGCTTGTGCTGGTGGTCACCGGTGCGCAGGGTGAACCTCTTTCCGCCCTGTCACGCATGGTTCTCGGGGGACATCGCCAGCTGGAGATACGCCAGGGGGATACCGTTGTCATGAGCTCACGCATGATACCGGGCAATGCCAAGGCTATTTCTAAACTTATCAACGAAATGTACCGGCTGGGCGCAGAGGTCGTGTATGAAAGCGTGCATGCCATTCATGCTTCCGGGCACGCACAGCGTGAGGAATTGTGCGACATGCTCAGGACTGTACGGCCAGAGTTTTTTGTGCCCGTACATGGTGAATACCAGCATCTTGTCAAGCACGGTCGTCTGGCCAAAGAATGCGGTGTGGCAGCGGACAACGTCATTCTGCTGGAAGACGGCCAGCCCTTGACGCTTTTACACGATACGTTCAGGCTGGAAGCCCGTGTTCCCGTGGAATGTACTCTGGTGGATGGCAAAGGCGTGGGCGACGTGGGCTATGCTGTGCTTAAGGAGCGACGCATTCTGGGCGATGAAGGCATGGTCATAGTTGTTCTGGTGCTGGATTCAGAAACAGGCAGTGTGCTCCACGGGCCAGAGATACTCTCAAAGGGATTTGTATTTGCGCAGCAGTACAGCCACTTGCTGGAAGACGCCAAATGCCTTGTGCTGGATGAAATAGAAGCTGCACGGCCAGGGCAGCTTGAACGCATGCAGGAAGGGATACGCTCCTCATTGCGTCGTTTCTTCCGCAGTGTTCTGGATCGCGATCCTGTGGTGGTGCCCATTATCAGCGAAGTGTAATGCCCCTATCTCTCATCAAAGGCCGGGATTCCTCGCCGGGGCATTACACAGTCTATCATTCCAAGGAGATTGCCCCGTTAGTTTGTGGGCTTTTCTCTCGGTGGGGTGGCATCTTCAGCCAGAATTTTGTTGATACCTTCGGGGCGACGTTCCAGATAGTCGTCCAGAGCCTTGGATACAAGACGTCCGAGGCCCCACAAGGCAATGAGGTTGGGAATGACCATAAGGCCATTGAACATGTCTGCCAGTTCCCATACCAGCGTTACCTGCAAGAATGACCCCAGCAACAGAAAGGCCATAACAAGTATGCGGAAGGGATTGAGCATCCTGGTGCCAAAGAGAAACTTGACGTTTTGCTCGGCAAAGAAATACCAGCCGATGATTGTGGAAAAGGCGAAGAAAAACAGGCAGACAGACACGAATCCATAGCCCAGGCTGTGGGAACCGAGACCCAGTTCAAAAGCCTTTTGCGTGAGTGAAATGCCTGTGGTGGAGCCGTCAATGGCTCCGGTAACAAAGATAACAAAGGCTGTCATGTTCAGCACAATAAAGGTGTCGATAAAGACACCCATGATGGCTACAAATCCCTGTTGCGCCGGGTACATAACCTTGGCTACGGCATGGGCATGCGGGGTGGAGCCCATGCCCGCCTCGTTGGAGAACAGGCCGCGTGCCACGCCGTAACGCATGGCTTCCTTCACGCCTGCGCCGATAATACCCCCCGTTGCCGCCGAGGGATCAAAGGCTCCGATAAAGATCATCTTGAAGGCGGGAATGAGCATGTCAATATGCGTCACAACTATCCACAGCCCGCCCGCGATGTAGAGCAGGGCCATAAATGGCACGATTTTTTCCGTAGTGGCAGCAATTCTGCGGATACCGCCAAAAAAGACAAAGCCACCAAGTACGGCAATCACTGCGCCCGTAACCCAGCCGGGCACGTTGAAAGCCGACTGGAAGGCGTCAGCAATGGAATTGGATTGCACCATGTTGCCGATGAAGCCCAGAGCTACGATGATAGCAAGGGAGAAGAAGCCTGCCAGCCATTTGCTGCCAAGCCCTCTGGAAATGTAATAGGCGGGTCCACCTGTGACATGGCCTTTTTCGTCACGCGTTTTGTACAGCTGCGCTAGGGTTGCCTCTGCAAAGATGGTAGCCATGCCAAAAAAAGCGGCAATCCACATCCAGAAAATGGCACCGGGACCGCCCATGGCGATGGCTGTAGCAGCACCGGCTAGATTGCCCGTGCCTACCTGCGCGGCGACTGCCGTTGCCAGTGATTGGAAGGAACTCATGCCTTCCTTGCCGGCTTTTCTGCCAAAAATGCGAATTTCACCGAAGGTGTAATAGATAAGGCGTGAAAATTTACGAATCTGCACGAAACGCAGCCGCAATGTGAAATAGATGCCCGTGCCCACAAGGAGGGGAATGAGGCAGTATACACCCCAAAGGATGTTGTTAATATCCTGTACGACTTTGGTCAGTTCTTCCATGTATTTTTACCCCGATATACAATAGATGGCACAGGCACGTTTGCCATGTGGACTTCTGCAGTGGCAAGTGCGGCGGAGCCCGGCTGCTGGGCCCCGCCGTCCGTACTTACGACTGGGTTTCTGATTCCGGTCTGAGTTCTCCCTGTTCAAGGCGTGTCACAAGCAAGGCTCCCGTGGCGTCGCCCAGTACGTTGATGGTGGTGCGGGCCATGTCCATAATGCGGTCAACACCAGCCACAAGGGCTACTGCTTCCAGTGGAATGCCCACCTGGGTGAAGACCATGGTGATCATGACAAGGGCGGCGCCTGGCACACCCATGGAGCCAATGGAGGCCAGCACAGCCAGTAACAGCACAGTAAGCTGCTTGTCCAGCGGCATGGGGATGCCATAGATTTCTGCAGCAAAAATGGCCGCAACCCCCATGTAAATAGCCGCGCCGTCCATATTGATAGTATTGCCGAGGGGAATGGAGAAACTGGATACCGTCTTGGATGCACCCAGCTTTTGCACGCTCAGCATGTTGGCAGAAAGCGCAGCTGCGCTGGAACAGGTGGTAAAGGCTATAATCAGCGGTGAAGCCAGCCCCCGCAGGAAGGCTCCGGGGGTAAGACCAGTAAACTTCACGCAGGGCAGATAGACCAGCAGTATTTGGCACAGGCTCGCAATATACATGACCGCTACCAGCTTGATGAGCGGCAGCAGCACGGCGAGGCCATGGGTGGCCACGGTTACTGTCATGAGGGCAAAAACGCCGATGGGTGCGTACAACATGACCATGCC
>JAFTDG010000043.1 GCA_017454325.1 Desulfovibrio sp.
GCATTTCCTGACCAAGGCAGAAAAGGGCGTCTGATGTTACGGCTTACTTAAGGAAATAATCGTGCACAAAAGGGTGTGCGAAGGGCCAATGTGCGGGTGATGCGGTATTGTTGCGGGAAAAGGAGGTGAAATGCTGTCAAAATGTAGGTGTTTTTATCTTAAGGTAGCGTTTCTTGGCCTTGTGGTAGAAGGTAGATTTCCTGCACTATGCCGGGCTGGGAGCGTCAGGGCAAGAGGGTTTGCAAATCTGGGGGTGGAGAATGCTGCTCCTCCAACGGTTCCACCACCAACCCCTGTGCGTGCCAGGACACAGGCCGTACCGCCAGCAAACCCTGCGGCAAATCTGTGCCCTGTACTGCCCCTTGTGGAATAGGCATGCTGCACGCTACATAATATTCATTAACGCCCTTGATCTCGCAGCTATGTTCAGGAGAAGCCAGGTCGGCAGTGTCGGAGGCGGCTTTCACCTTGCCTAAAGCATGGGATGGTTTTTCAGGTGCCACCAGCATGCGCGACAGTGTGCACTGCGCCTGCAAAAAACTCTTTTTTTTCTGCTCCACCAGCGTGCGCACACGCGCCGCCCGCTGCAGCTTGACAGCATGGGGAATCTGACCGGCAAAATTGGCTGCAGCCGTTCCAGGGCGGGCCGAATAGGGAAATACATGCGCGTAGCTCAGGGGCAGGCGTTCTATAAGCTCCAGCAGCATGCGCAGATCTTCTTCCGTTTCACCGGGAAAGCCCACAATGATGTCCGCCCCCAGCCCCATGACAGGCCAATGACTGGCAAGCTCTGTGAGCGCGTTTTCCAGCTGTGTCGGGGTGTAATGCCCTCGTCCCATACGTTTAAGAATAGCCTGGCTTGCGTGCTGCAGAGAAATATGCAGATGAGGACACAACATACTGCAGGACCGCAAAACATCCAGACCACGCCTGTTCAGTTGGCCCGGCTCCAGCGAACTTATGCGCAACCGGGCTCTACCCGCAAATTCCGGAGCAAGAGCTTCATCCAGTGACCGCAACAGGGACCAGAAATCCCCCGTATCGGAATCGCGGCCATACTGCGCCAGATTGATGCCCGATATCATGAGTTCTGCATGGCCTGATGCCAGCAAAAGCCGCGCTTCGTCAATGATGTCACGCACAGGACGACTCCGTGGTTTACCACGTGTTTGCGGCACAATGCAGTAGGTACAGCGGTGGGCACAGCCATCCTGCACCTTGAGCACAGGTCGTGCCCGCGTAAAGCCTGCGATACGGAAGGGAGGAAACGCTGTAACAGTTTTTTCCCCTTCAGTGGGGGAATCTTCCATATCCACCCAGGGGCCGGCAAGCAGGCGATATTTTTCCTCCTGCGGCACAATCAGGTCCGGTTGTGCCCAAATGGCGTTGGCTCGAGGTGTGTACGCAGCAAAAAGGCGAGCCGAACACCCCGTAAGGATGATACGCCCTTCGGGGGCTTCGCGTCGCAAGCGATACACCGCATTACGGGCATCGCGCTCTCCCTTGGCAGTAATGGCACAACTGTTGATGCAAAGTACATCTGCAAGGCTCGGGGCAGAACACTCCTCTCCCCCCAGAGCAGACCATGCCTCACGCAGAGACTGTGTTTCGTACTGATTGACCTTGCAACCAAAGGTAATAAATATAAATTTCCAGTGCTGCATGGCGCAGATGTAAGCAAAACGTCCAATGATAGCAAGGTACCCATGCCGAAGAAATGTGCTGCCAAGCAGATTGTTTTCCTCTGGCTTATGGCATATACTGTCTTTTTTAGGGCATGTTAATGTCTGCCATACCATACATACGCCAATCTATGCCGCATTCCCGGATATACCGGGAATGGAAGAAATAAGGAGAAATCATATGACCGGGGACAGTATGCCCTCCGCACAGGAAGAAAATACCGAGGATTTTGCTGCCATGCTGGCGGCGCATGAGGCGACCGCCATTCGCTTACAGCCAGGCCAAAAAGTAAAAGGGACGGTTATTGCCATCTCTGGGGATAGTGTCTTTGTTGACGTGGGCATCAAGGTTGACGGCGTTATGGAGCTCAAGGACATTCTTGATGCCGAAGGCAAGCAAAGCGTAGGCCCCGGTGACAGCGTCGAAGCATGGGTTATTGGTGTTTCACCGAACGAAATACGCCTTTCGCGCTCCATGAGTGGCAGTGGTGTTGCCGCGCTGGAAGAAGCCCGCGATGCCGCACTGCCCGTTGACGGGCGCATCACAGCTGTGTGCAAGGGTGGCTACACTGTGGATGTGCTGGGGAAAAGTGCCTTCTGTCCTGGCAGCCAGATTGGCGTGCCCGGGGTGGAAGATGCGGCTTCTCTTGTGGGGCGCGGCCTGCAGTTTCTGGTCATCCGTGTGGAAAACCACGGGCGCAATATTGTTGTTTCACATCGGGCTTTGGCCGACCGGGAACGTGCGGAACATCTCGATGCGCTTCTTGAGAGTTTGAAGGTCGGCGATACCGTAGAAGGCAAGATCACGCGTCTCGCCCCCTTCGGCGCGTTCATGGAACTGGCCCCCTCTGTGGAGGGCATGATCCACCTCTCTGAACTTTCCTGGTCACACGTGACTTCTGCCGATGAGGCCGTTACTCCAGGTGACATGGTGCGCGCCAAGGTGCTCTCCATTGCCAAGGACGACAAGGGACGTGTGCGCATTTCCCTCTCCCGCAAACAGGCTGAAGGCGATCCCTGGGAACATGTGGAGGAACGCCTCAGCGCAGGGGCCGTTGTGCAGGGTAAAGTCACGCGCCTCGTCCCCTTTGGTGCCTTTGTGGAACTGCTGCCCGGCGTGGAGGGGCTGGCCCATATTTCTGAACTTTCCTGGACAAAACGCGTAACCAAACCGGAAGACGTCCTTTCCCCTGGCGAAAGTATTGCCGTGAAAATCAAGGACATCAATCTGGAATCTCGACGCATCACGCTCAGTGTGCGCGATGCCGAGGGGGATCCCTGGCAGGAGGCAACACAACGCTTCTCTGTGGGCACAACCGTCACCGGCACGGTGGAGAGCAACAGCCGCTATGGTCTTTTTGTCACGCTTGCCCCTGGCATCACGGGGCTGCTTCCCGCAGGTGTTATCAAGAGCAAAGCAGGAGCACAGTACTCCGGATTGGATAAGGGCGACTCTGTGACCCTAGTTGTGCAAAATCTGGACACCGCTGCCCACCGCATCAGCCTCGCCCCTGAAGGCGTAGAGGTAACGCCCGCAGATGATGACAAGGCATGGAAACAACATGCACGCGTGGGTGCGGCCGGCGATTCTGGCATGACCCTTATGGCGCAAGCCTTGCAAAAGGCACTACAAAAAAAATAATCAGGAGTCCTTTTATGCTGCTAAAACGCTATTTCGCAGGTATCGCGGCCGTATTGATGCTTATGACAACGCAACCTTCCTCAGCTGCAGAGCTGCCAGACTTCAGCTCGTTGGCCTCCCAAAGCGGGCCGGCTGTGGTGAATATCGGCTCCGAACGCAAGGTTGCCACTGCCGGGCCAGACGAATTCTTTGGCGAGCTGTTCCGCAACATGCCGCCCGGCTTTGAAAAATTCTTTGATCAGTTTGGCGGAATGCGCGGAGGCAAACGCCCGTCTGCCAAGCAAAAATCTCTTGGCTCCGGCTTTCTGATCTCGTCTGACGGCTATATTGTTACGAATAACCATGTGGTGGCTGATGCCGATGTTATTCGTGTGACGCTCGATCAAAACAACGGCAAAAGCGAGACCTTTACCGCCAAACTTATTGGGGCAGATGCAGAAACAGACCTCGCCCTGCTAAAAATTGATGCATCCAAACCACTTCCACACCTTGCTTTTGGCAATTCGGATGCCCTCAAGGTAGGCGAATGGCTGCTGGCCATCGGCAATCCTTTTGGTCTGGACCACACGGTTACGGCGGGCATTCTTTCTGCCAAAAACCGCAATATCCATGCCGGCCCCTTTGACAATTTTCTGCAGACAGATGCTTCCATCAATCCCGGCAACAGTGGCGGCCCTCTGCTGAACATGGCCGGCCAGGTTATAGGCATCAATACGGCCATCATTGCCAGCGGCCAGGGCATCGGCTTTGCCATTCCCAGTAACATGGCGGCCAAAATCATTGAACAGATCAAGTCAGGCAAAAAAATCTCTCGCGGCTGGATTGGCGTGGCCATTCAGGATGTAGATGAAAACACCGCCAAGGCGCTCGGTCTCAAAGATGCCAGGGGAGCACTGGTCGGCAGCGTAATGGATGGAGAACCGGCTGCCCAGGCCGGCATGAAGGACGGCGATATTATTCTTGCCGTTGACGGCAAGGACATTGAAGACTCCTCTGCTCTGCTGCGTGCCATTGCAGACAAAGCTCCTGGCAGCCGTACCGTCGTTACCGTGTGGCGTGAAGGCAAAAAACACGATGTGACCATTACTCTGGGCGAGCGCAAATCTTCGCAAACGGCTGATCGTGGCGACAAAAACGGCAAGAAGGATGATGGTCTGCTCGGTATTTCCGTACGCCCACTCAAGGATGAAGAACGCCGTGAAGCCAAACTTGGCAAACATGAAGGGCTTTATATAGTCAGTGTCACGCCTGACAAGCCCGCTGCAGAAGCTGACCTGCGCCCGGGTGACATCATTCTCAAGGCAAATCAGAAACCTGTTAACAGCGCGTCCGCTCTCAGCAAGATTGTGGAGGAAGAGGGGTCTAAACGCGGGGCCATACTGCTGCAGATTTCGCGCCGTGGCGAAACGTATTTCCGTACATTGACGCTGGGGAAATAGCCCTCCTTCCGTGAGCAGCTGCATAGTATAACACAGGGGCAGACCTGGGATAACCATGGTCTGCCCCTGCTGTTTTCTGCGCATCCGCCTCCCCCACAACGCCTGGATACAGCATGTGAGTTGACATGCCCTTGGGCGTGGAATATTGCAGTAACAGACACCCCTTACACAACGAATACATCCGGCTCTGTTACAATAGAGCACAATTGAAGAGTAGCACCCTCAATAGTTGTTTAGGAGTAAATATGCCTATCAAAAAAGGTGATACGGTTCAGGCACATTATACGGGCACCCTTGAGGATGGCACGGTGTTCGACTCCTCGCGTGAACGTGCCCCCTTGGAATTTGTGCTGGGTAATGGCACGCTTATTCCTGGATTTGAACGTGCCGTGGAAGGACACGAACCCGGCGAAACAGTCACAGTGACCATTCCCTCCTCTGAAGCGTATGGTGATGTTGATCCCGAGCTGATATTTACCGTCCCGCGGGCACAGGTGCCGGATCATATTCCACTGGAAGTTGGCACACCCCTGCAACTTTCCAACGAACAGGGGCAGATGGATGTGACCATTACTGAAGTAGGGGCTGATGAAATCACCCTTGACGCAAACCATCCCCTTGCCGGCAAGACACTGACCTTTGAAATTGAGATTGTCAGTGTGAAGTAACTGTTTATGCACTCCAACACGTACCATTTGTCATGAGCACCAGATCCGCCAGACAGAGCGCTATCGAGGCCATTACCTCCTACAGGCCGGAAGCCGCTCCACTCAACTTTGTTGATACCAAACCTACAGATATCTTTGCCTGCAATGTCTTCAATGACCGCGTCATGCGAGAGCGCCTGCCCAAGAGTGTCTACAAGGCACTGCGTAAAACCATTGAGTTCGGACAGCGCATGGACCCTGCCATTGCGGACACTGTGGCCGCCGTTATGAAAGACTGGGCCATTGAGAAAGGCGCCACGCACTTTACGCATATTTTTTACCCTCTCACCGGGCAGACGGCAGAAAAACACGACAGTTTTCTTATGCCAGATGGCGCTGGCGGCGTCATTGCCGAGTTTTCCGGCTCCATGCTTATCCGTGGCGAACCTGACGCTTCCTCTTTTCCTTCCGGCGGCTTGCGTTCCACCTTTGAGGCGAGGGGCTATACTGCCTGGGATGTTACCAGCCCAGCCTATATAATGGAAAATCCCAACGGCACCTTTTTGTGTATTCCCACCATGTTCCTCTCGTGGACCGGAGTCGCTCTGGACAAAAAAACGCCCCTTTTGCGCTCAGCGCAGGCCATGAACCGCCAAGCGCACCGCGTTCTGCGTCTTTTCGGGGAAGACACAGATTTGCCCATTCTCTCCTATGCCGGGCTGGAACAGGAATATTTCTGTATTGACCACAACTTCAACTTTGCTCGTCCCGACCTTCAGATTGCCGGTCGCTCCCTGTTTGGGGCCCGGCCGGCCAAGGGGCAGGAATTTAGTGACCAGTATTTTGGCGTTATTCCACAGCGTGTGCTTTCCTACATGATGGAAGTGGAGCGTGAGCTGTACAAGCTGGGAGTGCCCGTGCGCACCCGCCATAACGAAGCAGCCCCCAGCCAGTATGAAATCGCGCCATTGTATGAAGTCAGCAATCTGGCTGTGGACCACAACCACATTATCATGTCCATGCTGCGCAATGTGGCCAAACGCTACGGGCTGAAATGTCTGCTGCACGAAAAACCCTTTGCCGGGGTCAACGGTTCAGGCAAGCATGTCAACTATTCCATTGGCAATGCCGAGCTGGGCAGTCTGTTCGACCCTGGCGAAACACCGCACGCCAACGCCAAGTTTCTTGTATTTTGTGCTGCCATGATCCGGGCGGTACATAAATTTGGCGGTTTGTTGCGTGCAACTGTGGCCAGCGCCAGCAATGACCACCGCCTTGGCGCCCATGAGGCGCCGCCGGCCATCATGTCCATCTTTCTGGGAGATCAGCTCACGGAAGTTTTTGAGGCCTTCCGTGCCGGCAGGGTAAAAGATGCTCCCGGCGGGAGCAAGCGTCGTGCGCTCAACCTCGGCGTAGATACGCTGCCCAGCCTGCCTGCGGACCCTGGAGATCGCAACCGGACGAGCCCCGTGGCCTTCACGGGAAACCGCTTTGAATTTCGCGCACTGGGTTCCAGCCAGTCTGCTGCGGGATCCATTACGGCGCTGAATGTTATGATGGCCGATTCCCTGGGCTTTGCTGCAGACTGGCTGGAAAAAGAACTGGCAGAAGGTAAAAGTTTTAACGCCGCCCTGGAATCATTCATCACCCATGTCATTGACGAGCACGCTGCTGTTATTTTTAACGGCGATGGGTATTCCGAAGTATGGCATAAAGAGGCGCGACGTCGTGGACTGCCTGATTTGCGTACTACACCTGAGGCGCTAGCGGAACTTACCAAACCGGAAGTCATTGCAGCCTACGAAAAAGCCGGGGTGCTTAATCGGGCTGAACTCAAAGCCCGCCAGGAGATCTATCTGGAACAGTACTGCAAAACAGTACGCACTGAAGCCAGCCTGGTAATACGTATGGCCAATACATCTATTTTCCCCGCCGCCATGCGCTATCAGGGAGAACTGGCTGCCACGGCCGCCGGGCTGCAGTCTATTGGACAGGAATTCCGAACGGTCACCCTGGATGAAATTACGCGCAATTTGCGACATATGCAGGATGCTGTCGCACAGCTGGAAGAAGCGTTGCGGGTAGCCGACACCCAGGGGTACGGTTTTGAGGCAGCCCGGAACTATTGCAATGAAGTGCTCCCTCTCATGTTGAACGTAAGACATTACGCTGACCAGCTGGAAACCCGTGTGGCCGACGACCTCTGGTCACTTCCCACCTATCAGGAGATACTTTTTGGCAAATAAAAGGCGGTCAACTTTCTATGTGGCTCAGATGCGTAGCTGACAGTGCGTACCACCCCATCGTTTTCGTCTGTTTGACGCACAGAATGCCGTAGAATACCCCGGTTCCATAGAAATCAATATCCTAGAGATACGAAGCAACGCGGCAGCAGCACGAAAGCCAGCCATTGGCTGGAATTCTTTATAGCCCGAACAGAGGGCTGGCAGGAAAAATGGCTGCAGGGCTGGGAGAAGGCTCTTTGATTCCAAAGATGCACCCACGCAACCTCTGCCCTTGCCCTTTGTCGTTGCTTCACCTATGATTTAAGCATGAAGCAATGGAAGCCATGGGAAGAACTGACCATTCAGGACAACTTCATGTTCCAGAAGGTCATGCGCAACGAAGAGTTATGCCGCATATTTCTGGAACGTGTGCTGGACATTTCTATCCGTACAGTAAGCTTCGCGAGACACACATTATCTTTATATGCCCGTTTGATCCGTTTATGCTTGGACTGCGACGCTATACCTTCCATAATCGCTGTGACC
>JAFTDG010000007.1 GCA_017454325.1 Desulfovibrio sp.
GCCACCAGTCCCGGCGAGACCATTTTTTGCTACCCATCTCTGCGGGTAATGTTCCACCACCGTATTGCGCATGAACTGTATCTGCTCAAGGTACCTGTAATTCCACGCATCATTTCAGAAATGGCACACAGCACCACCGGTATTGACATCCATCCAGGCGCGGACATCGGCGAAGATTTCTTTATCGACCATGGCACAGGTGTAGTCATTGGCGAAACCTGCATTATCGGTCGTAGCTGCCGTCTGTATCAGGGGGTGACGTTGGGGGCACTTTCCTTCCCCAAAAATGCGGATGGCACCCTGACCAAGGGCATTCCCCGCCACCCGGTGCTGCGCGACAACGTCACAGTTTACGCCGGAGCAACCCTCCTGGGACGCATAACCATCGGCAAGGGGGCCGTCATTGGCGGCAATGTATGGATTACGCACGACGTTGCAGAAGGCGCACACATCACACAGGGGCGCCCCAATGCCTAAAAGAGCTGGTCTGTTCTTTGCCTTGTACCTTGTCCTGTGCATGACTGTAGCCTGTACAGCAGGATGTGGTGTGCAAGTACACCCCAAAGGCCAGGTGATCACCGGCATACAGGTAGGCAAAGGATAAACGTACCATGGAAAATGACCATGCAATTCCCGATAGTAAGCATCATCCTACCCGTCTATAATTCCGCCCAGTGGCTGTCCACAGGGCTTGACAGCGTACTGGCACAAGACTTCGACGACTTTGAATGTATCTGCGTCAACGATGGATCCACTGATGCAAGCCCCGATATTCTGCGTAATTATGCCAGCCGTGATTGCCGTTTGCACTGGATTGACCTTCCGAACAACGGAGGCGCTGGCCCTGCAAGAAATGCAGGACTGCATGCTGCCAAAGGCCATTTTGTATGCTTCATGGACCCCGACGATACCCTCCCAACTGATTCATTATCTTCAAGATTGAGCGTACTCCTGGAATATAATGCTGACGCCGTTCGCGCAGGGTGTACCATTGTTTCCGAGGGTACACGCCAAATCAAACTGCCCTGCGAAGGCATCTACCCCGGCATCTGCCCCAGTGGCACGGATGGCGATAACAGTCTCAATGACGCGTTCTTTTTTCATACGTTGGGAGACCATTGTTGCTTTCTGTTCCGTAGAGAAATTCTGATAAAGAACAGGATACTATATGGAAAACTCTTTAACAGTCATGAAGATGTACTGTTTCTTATGAAACTATTCTTTATTCATAAAAATATTACGTTCTTAGGAAAAAGTATTTATAATTATAATTATATAAATTCATGTTCATTATCAAACAGTTCCATAGGTATTGAAAGATTTTATGCTGTCTTATATATATTAAAAATATTTTACAGTATGGCAAAGGCAGCTGCAAAAATACGATATGCTGACAGCGCCTTTACGTATTATATGCAGTATTGGGTTAGCGTAGTCTATAATTGTCTTGCAAATGGATATGTTACAGAAAATGATATTATAAAAATGCATGAACATCTTCATGCCCTTGATATGGAATATGATATCTATTCCAGAATCAGCTCATCTCAATCTGAACTTATTATTCTGAAACCCCTACAAGAATGGTTTATCAGGGTATTGCTACTTTTACGACAGGGGAAAAATGAACATTCGCTGCAGCTGGCGCATTCTGTAGGTGACGTTTCGCAGACATATACTGTCGCCTGAAAAGCAATACCTGTACGCGCTATTGCCTGCCTTGCCGCAGCTCTGCTGGCAGTAGACGTTCCTCAACGCTCGCATCCACCACAACCTCACGTGAAGGCAGCGACTTATCAATGCGCACGGTGCCGGCAGGAGCATTGCGCATTGGCTTGACGTGGCGCACTTCCGCATACTGAATACGTGCACGGGCTGCGTCTTTCTGCCAGCTTTTGACAGCTGCTAAGGCTCCGGCTTCCTCCAGCGTACGATCGGGCACTTCCTGCCCGCCATGGGCACGGCGTATGATTACATGGGCACCGGGGCCGTTTGCTGTATGCAGCCAGATGTCATGGCCAGCCGCCAACCTGTGCACAGCCAGATTGCCCTTGGCATCACGCCCACGCAGCAGTGTGAACCCGTCGGAACTTACAAAGAGCTGTACATTCTTGGGCAAACCTGATGGCCTGGCGGCTGTCTTCCCTTCAGCGGGAATCACTGGCGTTGCCAAGCCGGGCAGACCAGCTCCAGCAGACAGCATAGCCCGCGTATCGACCAGCTCTGCCTCCAGGGCCGTGCGACGCCCGGAAAGAAGCTCAAGCCCGCGCTTGCCACGCTTGGCAACGTGAAACAGACGGTCCATCTCTTCACGCACGGTGTGGCGTATGTCCAAGGCAATGTCACGAGCAGGACCGTGAGCTCCCTCTGCCACATGCACCAAGGCCATATGAGCATCTGCGGGCCAGCGCCATATATTTTCCTGCAGTGCCAGGGCATTGCTGTGGCACCGGACCATAGCCGTCAGGCGTTGTTCTTCCTCGTGCAGCTTATCAAGCAGCCGCGTGAGCTTGCGCACCCGCCGGACAAGCGGCACTGCCGCCGCGTGGGCTTCCTGTTGCGCAAGACGCGCCAGCACCAAGTCTTGCCCTGCCCGCTCCAGCAAGGGAAGTACCTCCGGCCCGCTCAATACGGCAATGCGCCCTTTTGCCTCTTCCGGCATCAGCAGGCCTTGTTGCAGGGCCGGGGGTAGTGGCCAAGCAGAAACATGCCGCACAGAGGAAGGCGTGGCCTCCCCCTCAGGGGCAATGCCATAGCAGAAAACGTCACCGCCACCAGCACACAGGTCTTGCAGCAAGGCCCATTGTTCCGCCTTTTCCAAATAAACCAAACTGCGACGCAGGGCCGGAGTGAGCACAGGCCACTGCCGCCAGTGCTCCAATGCAGTAGCTAGCTCTTCAGGGGCCGGCCAAAGCAAAGTCTCCTCTTCCGGAGACGCCTCTTCTGACAAATAGTGAATGGAGGCCCCTTCGCGCAAATCCAGCAGCAGCCACAGCAAATGCCCATTATGACCATCGGGCAGAGAGGCTGCACAGCCTTTATCGCCAATGAGCCTGTTGGCAGGACCGTTTGAAAGCAACAACCAAAGACGGCGCGCACACCACTGCGCAACACAAGCGGCAACTCTACGGCCCGTCGTATACTTGCGTAGGCGCATGACAGAAGCAGAAGGAGCATGACCAACCGTAACACGCTGCCTCGTAAGGAAACAGAATGGCTCCTTCCGGCCAAAGCGTAAGCAAAGCTGCTGTTTATAAGCGCCAAAAAGGGTCACAACCAGACTATCCGGCGCTGGTTCCTGCAGCTTCTCCACCCTGCTTCCAACAAGCAACGGAGTGGCAGCATCGCAAAAGCTACGAAAAAGGTGGGCATCCATGACAGAAAAAAGACTCAATAACGCATGCGCTTTACGAAGGGCGTAAGAGAGGAGGAGAAAAAGCGCTATGCGAACACATGCCGCCCCTTGAATCGCGTTCTGAAAGTGGCGTCCGGCATGGCCCGACTATGTGAACGATCTAGTCGCCGCGCAGGTGTTCATCCTCCTCCTGTTTCGCCTTGCAATTAATGCACAACCGTGTCACTGGCCTGGCCTTAAGGCGCGCCACACTTATCTCTTCGCCGCACTCTTCGCAAATACCATAGGTGCCATCATCAATACGTGTAAGAGCAGCCTGTATCTTGCGAATAAGACGACGCTCACGGTCACGGATACGCAGAGTGAAAGCCCTGTCTGACTCTGCGGTGGCACGGTCTGCCGGATCAGCAAATACCTCATTGCTGTCCGTCATTTCCTCGAGTGTGCTATCACCTTTCTGCTTGGCCTCTTCCAGCATCTTGGTAAGAAGGTTGCGAAAATACTCCAAATCATTGTGATCCATAAAAACCTCCGGCTCATGCCGCTAGGGTCACTGACAAACACTGTATCATCTTATCGCGAAGCGCCGTCCGTAGCACACATCTTCCTTGTCTGCAATAAGGGAGTAAGATAACTTGCCGTCTGTTTTTTGTAAAGGCGGTATGCCAACTTTTTGCGCGTCGTCAGCCCTAACGAAAGGCTCAATACAACACACGTTGCAAACCATCTTCTGGTCATGAACGCATGCAGCTCTAGCAGAATCTACGGTGCAAGCCGTCTTGCAGCCGGAAGCACTGCATGCTACATAATACATTTTAGGGCGCCTTGTGCAAAAGATTTCAGACATGCAGGAGCGGCTATGATTGATCTCAAACTTGTACAAAAACAGCCAGAACTTCTTGGCAGAGCCTTGGCGAACCGCCATTCAGATCTTAATGTTGATGATTTTCTGCGACTGGACGCACGGCGCCGGGAGCTGCTGACAGAAGTGGAAAGCCTCAAAAGTCGTCGCAATGCGGCTTCGGCAGAGGTAGCTGCCCAAAAACGCAAGGGAGAAAGTGCCTCGGATCTTTTGGCGGAATTAGGCAGACTCGCGGAACGCATCAAACAGCTGGATGGAGAAACAGCCAAAGCCAAGGCCGACGTAGAGGCGTGGCTTATGCGTGTGCCCAATCTGCCTGATGCCTCCGTGCCAGTGGGACGCGATGAAACAGAAAACGTGGAAGTGTGCCGCGTGGGTGAACCACGCAACTTTGATACCCCGCCACGTGAACACGGCGCACTGGGTGTCGCTTTAGGCGGATTTGATTTTGAACGGGCCGCACGTCTCACAGGCAGCCGCTTTGTAGTGGAATTTAACTGGGCAGCCCGCCTTGACAGGGCACTGGTCAATTTCTTTGTCGACCAGCATACCCGTCATGAAGACTATATTGAAGTCTGCCCGCCCTATATGGTCAATCGGGCCACCATGACAGGCACTGGCCAGCTGCCCAAATTTGAGGAGGACCTCTTCAAGCTGCGCGAAGCCGATTACTACCTTATTCCCACTGCCGAAGTGCCTCTGACCAATCTGCATGCCGGCGAAACCCTTGATGAAACGGATCTACCCCGTGCCTACTGTGCCGCAACACCCTGTTTCCGTTCCGAAGCCGGATCTGCCGGTAAGGATACGCGGGGTATCATCCGTATGCACCAATTCACCAAGGTAGAGATGGTGCGCTTCGCCCACCCGGACGACAGCTACAACCAGCTGGAGATCATGCGTGGGCACGCCTGTCATTTACTGGAACTGTTGGAACTGCCCTATCGTGTTATCACCCTCTGTACCGGCGACTTGGGCTTCAGCGCCGCCAAGACCTACGATGTTGAGGTATGGATGCCTGCACAAAAAACCTATCGTGAAATATCCTCCTGCTCTAACTGTACGGATTTTCAGGCTCGCCGTGCCAACATCCGCTTCAAGCCGAAGACTGGAAAGGCGACCTGGCTGCATACGCTCAATGGATCCGGGCTGCCCACCGGACGAACTATGGCTGCCATTCTGGAAAACTGCCAGCAAAAGGACGGCAGCCTCGTGCTGCCCAAAGCACTGGTTCCCTATATGGATGGCGTTGAAGTTATAGAGCCCAAATAGCACTTGAAGATACTGTCCGTTCAGGCTGAAATTGGCCTGAACGGCTGCTGCAACTTGCCTCTTTTATGCTCTGGATGTACGCTAGAGTCTAGACTTTTGTTACATTGAAGCAAGAGGATTTCATGGCGAGCGAAAAGCGCAAAAAAAAATCTTCCGGCACAGCACCTGCGCAAAAAGCAAGTGCTTCTCCCCCAGCCACGACCTCGCCACCTGTTTCCTCCAGCGCAGGCACGGGGGAGCGGGGCTTTTTCATCTTCAGCGTAGGACTCGCGCTGGTCGTAGGTATTTTTATTGGCAGTTTTATTCCACAGATTCTTGTCTCCCCAAGAGAAAAAGCCACTGTTGCGTCTCCACAGCCTCCTGCACCTCCAGCCCCGGCATCTGCCCCGGCCCCTGAACAGGCACAACAAGCACAGGCAGCTCAGGCACAGGAATCAACGCCGCAAGAGCAGCCTATCATACCCGTTGAGCTGGCTACAAAAATCGCCAGGCTGGAAAAAGCTGTATTGCAAGATCCAGACAATCCCCGTTCCTGGACGGAATTAGGTAATCTTTATTTTGACACGGGCAAGCCTGCTAAAGCGATTTCTGCGTATGAGCGCTCCCTTGCCCTTATGCCGGATAATGCCGATGTTCTGACAGATCTCGGTATCATGTATAGAGAACTGGGCGAATTTGAAAAGGCTGTTACGACGTTCCGTCGGGCATCCAGCGTCAACCCCCGACATGAAAACGCTATGTTCAATGAGGGTGTGGTGCTGTATTTCGATCTACACCGTAGTAATGATGCCATGAAAGCCTGGCAGCGTCTGCTGGCTATCAACCCCGCTGCCCGTGCTCCAGATGGCCGATCTGTTTCTGATATACTCAAGTCGCTGCGCTGACGGATAAACACTGCCACTACTCCGCGCAACAAATGTCGTGTATCCGGCCCCAGAGTAAGCTATGGGCATGCAACAAAGATTTTCGGCGTATCTATAGGCAGAACAACTATGATTACATTTTTTTCCAATATCTCTCCGGCATGTCTGCGAGCCTGTGTTCTTTTTCTGAACCTTGTCTGCATGTCTTGCGTTCTCCCTATGGCAGCATACGGAGGCATGGTATCTCCCGCTCCCGCAACACCTTGTACACCATTGCTGCCGGATTTGGACTATTACATTGACGTGACGGGCACTATGGATGTGGAAGAAATAGCCACCCCTGCCAATACTTCAGCCTTTCACGCCCTGAATGTCAAAAATCTGCCAGATGTCGTGGGTGTCACCTGGTTGCGATTCACCCTTGCGCCATTGCCGGAAGGAGGGCATCCACAGGCCATTCTCCTTGATTTAGGACAGGATGTGCCCGCCGATTCCGTGCTTTATGAACCACGCATCAACCCAATTACTGACGGGCTTGAATGGCGTGAGGTTCCACCGGGAGACCGTAATCTACTGTTACTTCCTGAAGCAGGTCCGGAACCACGCACCTGCTACATCCGCCTTGATGGTCTGCCTGGAATATGGTTCTCCCCCATGCTGCGCACCCCGCAGAATGCCGCCACTGACTGGACAAGACTTTCACATAAAGCCGCTTTACTGGCACTTTGTGTTGTCATGCTCTTGTGCCTTTTGCGCGGTTTTTCTGAAAAAGGGCAGTGGCGTATCTGGACCTCTCTGTATGTGGCTATGGCTATTGTACACGGTTTTATGGGTATGCCCGCCTATGGCTCGAGCGGAATTACGTCAGGACAGGCAGCTGCGGTATTGAGCCCGGGCTTAGCCTTGATGTTGCTTCCCCATGTGGGCCGTCACCTATTATGCACTAAAGGCCGCTCACGCCTCCTAGATGTACAGTTTGTGCTTCTTACCCTGCCAGGAGCCGTGCTGGCCTTGTTGCCACTTCTGCCAGGCTTTGGCTGGACCATACGTTACCTTTCCCTATGGCCAGCCTGCACGCTGCTCTTCACGTTTACCGCACTTTGCGGAGCGGTTATGGGGTTGGGAGGTGCCCGCCGCTATCTGCTGGGCTGCCTCATTCCCCCTCTTTGCGTTGCTGCCGGCATCTTGGGCATGGATTCAGGTTATGCACCGGCACTTCTGGCCTCATCTCCTCTGTGGGGTACCGCGCTTAGTGCCCTCCTGATTGCTGGTACAGGCCATCCACGTGGTACTGCGCAGGAAAATCAAGCGCAACCAGCGCCACAAGGCGCTATGTCACTGGATGCAGTACTAACAAGCCATGGCATGGATGATGCTCCCATCACGCTTGATGAGCCTCTGGACGACCCCAACCTGCGTCTGTTGCCACCTCTTTCGGTCAGCAATGCGGATGATGCCCGCAATTCTTCGGCACAAGACAATCATTATCCTACAGAAGGCGCATCCACATACAATACCACGAGACCAGACTTCCATGAATGGGAAAATCTGTTGCGCCCCCCACTGGATCGCCTGATACGAGAAGGTGCAGCTCTTGGCAAATGCTCCTTGCCGCCAGCGGTACGCCAGTATGCGGAAAACATGCTCTGTGCTGCCGGTGAAATGGCCCAGCTTATTGATAATCCGGGAAAAACTCCGGAACAGGCCCAACGCAATGAAACGCCCACAGCCTTCAATCTGCAACATCTGGTGCGAGAAGCACATGACAGTGTCGCTGCGGCAGCAGAAAGTGCAGGCATTGGCCTTGCCTGGTATATGCCGCCCCTTCTTGGACATATGTATGAGGGATTGGCACAGGCATTGCGAGAAACACTTGAACTGCTGCTGGAAAGTGCCGTACGCGCCACATCTCATGGTGCTGTACACATCTCTGTTACACGCGTACCAGGCAGTACAGAACCAGGGCATTTACTCTTTTCAGTGACAGACACCGGCTCAGGCATTCCTCCACAGGGACGCTCCTCTCTTGCCCTGACCCGTGCCTGGGAACTGGCAGGTGCCAACTGCGGTTTTCTGAATGTGGAATCTGGTCCTCAAGGCGCATCCATTTCCTTCACAATGCACCTCACTCCTCTGGAATCCATGGAGACTGCACCGGAACCCCAGACAAAACGGCTGCCCACTATCGCTGTCATTGCTGATAATGCCGTTGACCGGCAAGCACTTGCCCACATGGTCACGTCTTTAGGCTGCCAAAGCACGGAAGCGTGCACCATGCACGAAGCCCTGCAACGCAATAGGGAAGCTCCTGCCCTAATGGTTGTGGCTCAGCCTGCGCACGATACTCCCGCAGAAGGCGATGCTCTGGGTCGTTTTGAAGCTGAGGCCATGCAATCGGGATTACCCGTCTTTAAGGCACTAGCCATCACAACTGACGATAGATCATGGGAATCTCTGGCAGAAAGAGGATACACACACGCATTACTTGAACCGGTGGATGCCAAGGCTTTTGCCGCCACCGTAGACGAGGTTCTGCATGAAGCGGGATTCTCTGCGTCTGATCAAACAGACATACCTGCTTCCCCCGATGATCACACGATGAATCCGTCGCCACTGCCGGATCTCTTTGGCACTGATTCGTCCTCGGCAACATCAAGCGCACCGGACGCAATCCTTCTACCCGAACCGGAAGATATTGCAGCTGGCACTGCGGTCATTCAGAATACTGAAGAACAACCGCTTTCCCTCAATACGGATGAGGGCATTGCCCAAGACATATATGCAAAGCCGCAATCTACACCGCCTCTACAAGAACCCACCGAACTTCCTGTACTGGGCCTGCCGCAAGACGGAAAGGCTTCAGCCGAACACAATCTTACAGAGGTAGTGACAGCAACAGACGCATCACTATCTGCAGAAAGCCCAAAACCGCAACAAGCCCCCACTTCTTATACTTCAAGCACTCAAAATGCTGCCTTGGCCGCCCCCAAGGAAACCAATTCTGAAGCACCAACAGAAGGGGTTGCTGCCATGGGTAACAGTACCGAAGAAGCCACGCTGACGCCGATTCCTCATAATACAAGCCCTGAAAATGGCACAGCCCGTACTGCGGGTATTACGGCATCCATGAACACTTGGCAGGACGATTTTGACGAATGGGTAGGAGAACCTATGCCCCTAGGGACACCCCTAGGTACAACCGTTGCGCATAGAGATTCTTCCTCACAAGCGCAAAAGCCCACTGCTTACACCAGCGCTGCAAAATTGGCTTCTGTATCTTCTGCAGCACATTCCTCCTATGTCAGCCCAAGTCTGTCTGCGCCCGGAGAATGGGTTGGAGAACCCATGCCCGTGACCAAGCCCGATCTACCAGCCGAATCCCATAAGGACACCCCCGAATTGCCACATACTGATGCCGGCAGGCGCATCCTCAAACTTCTTGGTAGTTCCGGTGATATGCCAGAGCAGACATCTGACAGCACCATACAAAATAATATACCTGAACAGCAGATACAGGTGCCAGAAACTGACAAGGATGTCGCTGGAAGTCCCAGCCAGACACCCGATTCTTTCATAAATTTCATTGCTGGTGCCAGCCAAGAACCTCCATCCGCAAAGCCGCAAAAGGAAACCATACCTGAGCCCAATGTACAGGCTCAGAATTCCGCATCCGATACGGTGATTCAATCCACACAAGCCAATGTACCCGCAGACATAGAGGAGCATGACCCCGCTGCCCAGCCTGAAACGCCAATACAAACTGAACCCGTCGGAGCTGATCAAACCATCCCCCAGCTTATTGCACGGCTAGATGCGGCCATTCAGGACGCCCAACAAGGGTTTAAGAACCGTCGCTGTATTGTGGTGGGCGAAGCTGCAGAACGCATCGCCTCAGACTCTGATGCTTTTGGCTTCCGTGTATTAGCTCGTATGGCCCGCTGTGTGGAGCGTGCAGCCAAGGCCGGGGACTTACAAGCTTTACAAGACCTGTTGCCGGAACTGGCAGTAGCAGTAGAACGCAACCGCATTGCTCTGACCCCTCGTCATTGATGCTTCACCCCTTGACAGATATTTGTGAGGAGCCCCCATGTACCAAACCATCCTTATCCCCGTCAGTGGCAAAAATGGCCTCTCCCGAACGCAGACAGTTTTACAAAGCGCTCTTCCCCTGGCAAGGGGAAGTATCGTGCTATTACATATCTTTGAACCCATTTCCCTCATCGTTGGCGGTCAAAACCATGCCAGCCTGCTTGCCGATGCCAAGGCCAAAGGGCAAACCCTGCTCCATACAATAGGCGTAGATTTAGAAAAAAAAGGGATTCCATACCGATGCCGCGTGGAAGAAGGCACTGTGGCGGAAACCATAGTGCGTGTATCACATGAAGAGAACGCCGACCTCATTGCCATGTATACCGATGGCCGTGACGGTCTTCAGGATATGATGCTGGGATCCATCACCGAGCGCGTCCTGAGAAATACTGATACGACATTGCTGGCGGTACGCCATTAAAAGACATGGTTATGCCTATCTGTAATGACAACCCCAGCCATGACATGAATTGTGAACCATGCTTCCTATTGCTGAAACCCTTGGCCTTTTGACCATCCACAGTCTGTCATGGGTGGCCGTATGCCATGCATTGCTAACCAAGCATGATCCTCGTGCAGCCTTGGGATGGACTGTTACGGCGTTGCTGTTACCCTTTGTCGGCCCCCTTCTCTATGCCTGTTTCGGCATAAGCCGGGCAGAAAGCCGCGCAAGCCGCATCATGCGCCACCAGGCTCCTCTTGAGCCGGAGTATGCACATCCGCCCCTGACCAAAACAACACAGGAATTTATACCTGATGACATAGCACGCATGGAGCGCATCGGCCGAGTACTCACGGAACAGCATTTGTGTGGCGGCAATGCCTTGACGCCTCTGCACAATGGCGACGAAGCCTATCCCGCCATGCTTAAGGCCATTCATGAAGCGAAAGATCACGTTTTTCTGTGTACCTATATCTTTAACAGTGGGGAAACAGCTTCGGCCTTTACCACTGCCCTCGCCCATGCTGCGGCCAGGAAGGTGGATGTACGCTTACTAGTGGACGGCATTGGGGTTTTTTATTCTTTACGCAAACCTTGGAAACAATTACCCCAACACGGTGTCAAAGTTGTAAGATTCTTACCCCCCAGTCTGTTTCCTCCCAATTTCAGCATCAATCTGCGCAACCATCGCAAGATGCTGATTTGCGACAACGTAGCATTCACCGGCGGCATGAATATTGCGGACGACAATCTGGCCGCTGGAAAAACAACCTATGTGCAGGACATACATTTTCGCTGTGAAGGTCCCATAGTCAATCAGCTACGACGAGCCTTCCTGCTAAACTGGGGTTTCTGCACAAACAACTATACCCCCCTGCCTCCTGCCAGCCCCCATCCAAGAGGTGAAAGCCGCTGCCGTATCATCATGGACGGCCCTGGTTCTGGAGTGGATATCCTCGACGATGTTTACTGTGGCGTCATAAATGCTGCCCATAATTATGTGCGTATCATGACACCTTATTTTCTACCCTCACACGGACTTGTCTCTGCACTGCGCTCAGCCGGCCAGCGGGGAGTGGATGTACGCATTGTTTTGCCCGCAAAAAACAATCTCTTCTACGTACACTGGGCGCAGTTTCGCCTTCTGCCAACATTGCTGAACGCCGGTGTGCGAGTTTGGCTGCAGCCGCCCCCCTTTGCCCATACCAAATTACTGGCTGTAGATAACTACTACGTCCAGATTGGTTCCGCCAATCTGGACGCACGCAGTCTTCGTCTCAATTTTGAACTGAATATGGAAGTATTCGACCGCGACCTCAACGCGCATATAACCGGCCACATCGACAATGCCATCTACCTAGGACGTGAAATCACCTCTCAATGGCTCGAATCTCTGCCACTGCCCATCAAACTGCGCAACGCCGCCTGCTGGATTTTTTCACCCTATCTATAAAACCTGTCCCTTGCCTACCAACCACAAGACAAAAATAGGTTACCCCGCACCAAACATATCCACGATATCGTGCGCATCCATATCAGGCCTGATGGGGTGCAAAGAAAGGCGGCGAAAATCCTCCGGACTGTCCATATCCAACTTAAGATCCGGACGCCGCAGCCATTCTTCCTCGGGATCAAAGGTACCAATTCTGAATTCGGCCTGATGGTCCCAAATATAATTGCAGCAGTGCTCTCGCTGCGCCTGGGTATTGGCTTTTGCTGCCATATACTCCAGCAACTCACGAGAAATAATTTCTGCGCCGAGGCCATCCGGCCAGAGATTATTACGAGGAATATGATTATAGGCATAATCCCATGTACCCTGCATATAAAAATCTACAAGCCTGTCAACCGCTGTTCCCCAGATAAGCGGATTGTCCGCACAGACACGCACTACAAGTCCGGCATCAGCTTGTTGCGCTGCCAGACGATATCTTTCCAACACATCGTTTTCCGGGCCTGTCATGCAGGGTATATGTCTGCGGTGCAGATGCTCCAGCAGTACAACATCAAGTGCAGTATCCGGCACGGCCACAAGAATGCCGTCCACTCTGGTTGACCTTGCAAGGCGCTGTGTCAGCCAATCAATAACGGGGATATCACGCAGGCAAAGCAGAGATTTCAGAGGCAACCGGCTGGAACCCAGCCGTGCTTGAATAATAGCGATAACTTTGCCATATGCAGACATGAGACATTCCTCACTACAGTGGTTTTACGGTCCGAAACCGCATTACTGTTCTTCCAAAACAGCCTGTATCAATCCCACAACGCGCGCCTTGTTAGGTGTAAAATCCAGATTATTTTGCCGCTCCCAGAACCGACGTCTACGTTCACCCTTGAGCATGGCAAGAAAGACATTGCGAATCTTGACATCGCTCACCCTATCCATGATACCCACAAAAGCGAAACCATTTCTTGGTCTGGCAAAGGTATGACGGGCCTCTCGTTCGTGCGTGGCGAGTACCATGGCTGGTATGCGCATATGGGCTAATTCGTAAACTGTACGTCCTGCCGAACAGATGGCGAGATCAGCCCCCTCCATCATGCGACTCATAACATTGGTAGCCCAAGTGAAATGCACACAAGGGTTATGCAGCTTACGCAGGTGTGCTTCCATGGCATCCTTATGGGCGTAGCCAGGGCCTGCTACCAACCTGATGGTCATCCCTGCGCCCCGGCAAATGGGTTCAATAATATCAAGCACACGCCGTGAGCAGTCCCATTGGTCCGTTCCACCAAATGTGACGAGCACTGTCTTGGGCTCAGGTCGAAAAGAGTTACGTACCGCATTGAGGAATTCATCGCGCAGACAAAAATAGGCTGGGCCACAACACAAATGCTCTGTTGTGGATGTGTCTTCATATAGGGCATTGATCACCAGCCGTGCCCGTGCCGCGCCAGATCCCACGTCCTCAAAATTGACGCAGCGAACGCCAGCATGTGTAAGTCGATCCATATAGTCTGTGCTGGTATTCAAAATATCGTTGATAACCAAATCAGGCCGCTGAGCAAGCACAGTGTCGGCTAAGGCTTCGTCTCCCTGACGGATGATTGGGTAATCCTTCTCTGCAATACGTTCTACTGCAAGCTCACTCTCTCTTGTGCACACAAAACTCACCTTGTGGTTGGTGATTTCGTGAGCCAGCATAAGTGCGCGGAAGACATGCCCCATGCCGATGGCAGGCCAACCAGCCACCACAAAAACAATATGACGTCTTTCAAGTAACCGTTCACATATCCACCAGTCCTGGTATCCTTGAATTTCAATTGCTCTGTCACCTAGAAACCAGGGTACAACACGACCGGGCTCTAGAGGCCTCTGAGCATCGGCCAGAGGCGCCAGCCGTAGGATAAGTAATGCACGACTTTCCACCACAAGTTTTTTTTCACCGGCATGACTGCCATCTTCTGGATCCAGCAGCCCACCGAGTCCCCCATCGCGCAGATTCCAAAGACGGTGCCGCAGCTTGCGCACAGTCACAAGTCCATCAGCTCCAGTATGGCGGTAGTGCTTCCAGGCATCTTCCACATCCACCCAAGTGAGCAGAGGGCAAGAGGCGCGCAGCACGATGCAATGCTCATATTCTTCTGCCAAATTGGCCAGCAAATCTCGCATCTGACCCACAATATCCAGACCGGTAAAGCGCAGGTCTCTATTGCGGTGAAAACGTACCCCCATCCTTTCGCAGATAAGAGAAATCTCCTGGCTATCCGTAAGCACCATGATGTCCTGCCCTGACAAAACATCCCGTGCCGTATGGATGGCGCGTTCCATAAGTGTCACTCCAGCCAGCTTCTTGACGAGTTGGTCAGAGATGACGGCATTTTTCTTGATTGCAGGGATGACGATACAGCGTTCTTTCATGGTTGCTAATGTGCTTTCAGCGCAGCCTTGTAAGTACCTCGCATGTGCTGGCAAGCATATACTGAAAGTCTTCTTCACTTAGCCAGTGCTGAAAGGGAAAGGAAACCATGCTGTCAAAAAAAGCATCGGCATTGGGACAGTTGGCTTCCCCCATACCAAGGCGACGGTAATAGTCATACCTATCAAGAGGAATATATTGTACCACGCACTTGATGCCTTTATCGTGGAACATGGAACGCATAAAGCGGTCACGTTGTTCTGGTCCGGCAGTCATACGGGCTGCAAGGAGATGATAATTATGACGTCGAGAGGCGACACGATGGAATTCCAGTTCAGGAAAATTAGTCAAACCATCTATGAAGCGCAAGGCTCGAGTACGTTTTTCATCATTGATGGTGTCAATACGATCCAGCAGCTTAGCCCCGAGAGCACATTCCACTTCACCTAGGCAGTAATTATTGGGCTGCAGAAAATCACCGTCAAGAATGGGCATATCCACATTGCCCATGGCTGGTTTCCAATAATCGGGACGTTCAAAATTGTAGTTACAATGCCCGTTATGGCGCAGGGCCGGCACGACGGCTGCAAGTTTTGCATCACGCACATAAAGCATGCCCCCCTCACCAAGAGTTGTCAGGTTCTTGTGTGAATGAAAAGAAAAGATACCCATATCGCCAAAACTGCCCGCCTTTCTCCCATCGAGTTCAGCGCCAATAGCTTGCGCCGCATCTTCAATAAGAATGAGCCCCCTTTTTTTGCATAACTCGGCAATAGCGGGCATATCAGCCACATACCCATAGAGATGCACAACCACCACGGCCTTGGTACGCGGTGTGATAGCCCTAGCAATAGACTCTGCTGTGACCACACGCGTATGCAAATCTACATCTGCCCAAACAAGAGTTGCCCCTTTTTTGACATATGGGTAGGCAGAAGCCGTAAAAGTATGTGAAGGCATTACCACTTCGTCACCAGGCTTGAAGCGGCAGAGTTGCGCTGACATTTCAAGCGCAGAAACGCCGTTCATGGTGACGAAACAGCTACCTTCGGGCACCCCTTGATAGGCTGCGAACTTTTTTTCAAAAGCAGCCATATACCGACCCTGTGTAAGAGGGTCGGCATTGCGCATGGCTTCGACCACCACGGCTATTTCGTCTTCCGTATAGCGAATGGCACGGCCACTGAAATTTATTTTGCACTCCATGCAGGCTCCTTCATACCGTTTGTATGGCATCTTGCAACGTTCATTACATGCGTTCAAAGCGTTGGCGCACATTTTCTCTGGTAAGAATTTTCTTATAATCCGGACCAAGACGGTTGGAGAGTGGCTTTTCATGCACAATGCTTGCGTCATACAAGGCATCGAACTGCGCATCATTAAGGCCCTTGCAGATCCCCCTGCGCAGGGCGATACCCTGACGCTCCATCATGCTCATGAATTCCTTGTACTGTTCGGGATAGATGTCTTCCAACACACTCAAAGCATGGCAATTGGCTACACCGTGGTGCATATGTAGTACCATGCTCAGACCCGCCGACAAGGGATGCACCACCCCCACAAAGCCCGCAGCCATCCCCCCCATGAAGGAAGCTATCATAAGTTTTTCGCGATTCTCATCGCTCATCATATCACTGGAAAGGAATACTTGCCTGCAGAGTTCAATGGACTTCTCCGCCAGGGCATCCACAACAACATTGCGGTACGAACCTGTAATGCTTTCAAAACAGTGCATATACGTGTCGATACCTGTATAAAAATATTGATCGCGTGGCACAGATGCCGTGAGATCCGGATCAAGCAAGACCTGATCAAACATGGTAAAATCACTATTCATGCCCAGTTTGATATTTTTGGCCTCGTTGCAGACAATGCCAGTACGCGAAGTCTCCGAGCCTGTGCCAGACAGAGTGGGCACCGCAATTTTATACGGTGCCGGATTCTGCACAAGTTCCCATCCCTGATAGTCTTGAGCCTGGCCTGGATTAGTCAGCAAATTGCCTACGCACTTGCATGTATCCATTGTGCTGCCGCCGCCAAAGGCAAGCATGGCGCAGGGCAGTGCCCCATTAAGGAACTCTTTAACCCTGGCAGTGTACATATCCACGCTTTCTGTTGTCGGTTCTTCAGTTGTATCAACATACACAATACTATCTTTGTCTTCCACAGGAAGCCTGGAGGCCAACTTGCCATCCTTAAAAGCGTGGTCAAGAAAAAAAATACACGGACCTTGCACTGTCTTGCGACGCACTGACAAAAGATCGCCAAGCTGAACAAGACTGCCCTTGCCAATCATGTAATACCCAACATTTTTCGCATTGCGGTACATTGCGATCTCCATGAAAGAAACTTCTGGGCGCTGCTTGCAGAACGCAGCCATACGCCATCGTATGCCCGCCAGCAAGATGCCTCGTAAAAATTTGCAACTATATACTGGAGTGCTGCCAGGCCTTGATGCTATTTGCCAAGAGCATGGCAATGGTCATGGGCCCCACGCCCCCAGGGACGGGTGTAATGGCCGCTGCCTTTTGGCTGACACTGGCAAAATCTGCATCTCCGCATAGGCC
>JAFTDG010000044.1 GCA_017454325.1 Desulfovibrio sp.
AAGGTATGAGAGACAATGCCGAAATTCTTTCAGGAAGAACTCATGTCGCAAAAAATTGGCGGGCGTAGTTTAGCTTTTGAGGAAATGCGAGAGCTTAACGAGCCGTGGCGCAGAGTACTGCATGTGGGTATGCGCCAGCAGATACCCAAGGGGCAACAGGTACCACTGGGGTCATATTTGTACTTTCTGGAACAAGGTGGTGTGCGGCTGACCATGCAAAGTCTGGATGGGGTGGAAAAAATTCTCTGGTATGTGCGTGAAGGCTGTATTTTTGGGGAAACGCCGTACTTCGAGCAGCAAACCAGTGAAGGCTATTTTGTCTGCACGGAAGATTCTGTTATCTATGCCTTTTCTGAAGGACATCTCAAGGTTGTGCGCTCAGAATATCCCGACCTGTTGCTGAATCTAATACGCTCCATGGCCTATAAAATGCGTGTGTTTTCCCATCAGGCTGCCTCTATGTACCTAGATAGCGTTTTAGTGCGTACATGCAAATTTTTGGCACAGCGCATCGTGCCCGGCAGCAATCCGTTGACAGCCGAAGTGGGTATTTCCCGTCAGGATATGGCGAGTCTGCTGGGTGTGCATCGCATATCCTTGTATAAGATACTACGCCAACAGGAGGAAGCCGGGCTTCTCGGTCCCTTTGAAAATAGGCGTGTGACTATTCTGCGTCCGGATGATTTTTTCAGAATAGTCAACAGATGAAACACAAGGGCGCAGTTGGAGGGTTCATGCGCCCATGCCCAGTACCTTTTTCAAGGTGGTCGTCATGACGGGGATATCCAGCGGTTTGGCGATGTGCCCATTCATGCCTGCTTCATGTGCCGCCTGCACGTCTTCGGTGAAGGCATTGGCAGTCATGGCGACAATGGGGATATGAGATTTTTTCGCTTCAGCCATGGCCCGGATGGCCTGTGACGCTTCATAGCCGTTCATGTTGGGCATCTGGATGTCCATGAGAATGATATCGAAGTATCCCGGAGCAGATTGCGCTACCTTGTCCACGGCTTGCCGACCATCCTCGGCCATGTCAACAGCAAAACCCAGGTCCGTGAGAATAAGGTTGGCAAGTTCGCGATTAACGGCCATGTCTTCTACCAGCAGTACGCGTTTGCCGTGGAATCCTGTCTGCGTCGTCTCTTTCGGTGTATCTGCAACAAATGTATCAGGGCTGTCCGGGACGAGCTTTTGCGTTTCCAGACAGAAACGAACGATGAATTCTGTTCCCTGTCCAGGCGCGGTAATAACCTCTATACTGCCGTCCATCAGGTCTATGATGGATTTGGTGATGGCCATACCAAGGCCAGTGCCTTGGATGCCGCTCACTGTGGAGGTTCGCTCGCGTTCAAAGGGCTCAAAAATTTTTTTGGCAAATGCACTGTCCATGCCGATGCCACTGTCCTTGACGTGCAGTTCGTAACAGGCGCGTTTCTCGCCGTCTCCACCTGTTTGCAGCAGGGTAACGGTTATTTGTCCTTTTTCCGGTGTGAACTTGTAGGCATTGCTGATAAGGTTGAGGAGTACGCGGTTGAAGCGGGGATGGTCGCAGAGTACCTGGGTATTGCTGATTCCGGAGGTATCCACACTATAGATGATGCCTTTGGCCTCCATCTGTGCGGAAAACATGTTCCGCATTTCATCCATCATAGTGACAAGGTTGGTCGGAACAGGCTCCAATTCCATCTTGCCGCTTTCAATGCGGCTCATCTCCAGCACATCATTGATGAGGGCGAGTAAATGATGGCTTGAGGAGTCGATTTTTTCCAGATAGCTGCGCATAACATCCGATACATCCTGCAGTTTGAGGGCAAGTCCAGTGTAGCCGATGATAGCATTCATGGGGGTTCTGATGTCATGCGACATGTTGAAGAGAAAAACGGTCTTAGCTCTGTTACGCTCCTCGGCATGTGCTTTTTGGATGCTCAGCGATTTCTCCCGCCGTAGCATGGAGGATAAAATACTAAACATGGTGGCAAGACTGATCACGATGAGCAGCAGCAAGACAGCACTATTGCGCAGCAGTAGGCCACGGATTTCGTCCATTTTTTGTTCAAGGAAGGCGTCTTCTCGAACATGGAGATCGTCATCATGCTTGATGCCGAGCTGTTGCAGCTCCTGTTCATGGAAGGTGTCGATGGCTGCTATGACGGCTGTTGTTTTTTGGTCCGTCGTCTGCTTCATCCACATGGCTGCGGAAAAGAAGATCAGAAAAATCATCATAATCCATATGCTTGTAGATTTGCCCAGGCGATTTTCCTGGTCGCGTCGGACCATGAGGCGGAAGAAGATAAAGCCGGAGATACTCCACAGGGCCAGCACAAGATAGGATTCTGTGGAAAGTGCGCCCAGTGAGTACAGATTCGGTATGAGCGGAAACAGGAAGGACACGCCAGATACGGTCATGCCAAGGAAGCCGGTGCACAGAAGAAAGTGATTGTTCATCCGCCGCGCCATCACCCAGCAGCAGGCTGAAGTAATACAGTAGGCAATGGATACACTGACAGTGGTAACGTCTGTGAGCCAGCCAATGGCCGTTCTGCCAAGAAAGGGTATGGGAAGCGAGATGGCCATGATGAACAGAATGGCATTGCGGGGAGCGCCGTTGGGAGCCCGCTTGGCAAACCACGCCGGTAGCAGCTGTTCTTTAGCCATAGCACTGGAGAGGCGCGATGTTGCGCGGAAAAAACCAAGCATGCTGGTGGACAATGTTGCCAGCACGGCCACAGTGAGCAGAATGAGCCCTGTTTTTCCCAAAGCTGCCTGAGCTGCATAAAATGTGGGTAGGCCTGCAATGCCCGTCAGATTGTTCAGGTCGGCGATATACTCCTGCCAGTTGCCATAACCATCGGGTACGGAACATGCCGCCAAACATGTCAGCATGATATAGACAAGAGCGCCGGTGGCAATGGCTGCCAGCATAACGCTCCAGTTCCTTTTTGTCGGAAACTGGAATCCACTGGCCGAATGGGCAATGGATTCAAAACCCACGAAAGCCCACGGCACAAGGGCGACGATGCCGAAAATCTGCATGCTGTGCGAGCGTCCACGGGCAAAAGCGGGGAGCAATGGATCCGTTCCAGCCTTGCTCAAGGCAATGACGAAAATGACACCTATACAGATAAGAAGGAGCAGCACAAGTATTGTTTGCAGCTTAGGGACGGCGTAGTCCGCATACAGACTAAGCATGGCGAAGAAAACCAGCACAATGAGCGCCAGGCACACCTCACCAAGGTACACGTCAAAACCGGAAATGCTATAATGCCATCCCCATTGGAAGGTCGTGCCCAGAAGGTATCTGCCAATGAGGGCAAAGGCTGTGGCATTTGCCCATATGAGGGCCACATAGGCAAGACCCAATGCCCATGCGCAGAGAAAGGCATAATCATGGCCCAAAATATGCCGTGCGTAGGAAAAGGCCCCCCCATCATCATGGTGGTGTGCCAGCATTACGCTGAAATTGACGGCAATGACGAGCACCACCAAGGCTCCCAGGGAAATGGCAATGGCTGTGCCCGCTGGACCGGCAGTGGGCAGGAAGGTCGTGCCCGGCATAACGAAGGAGCCCCAGCCGAGGATGCAGCCCAGAGATAGTGCCCAGGCGTCCAGCCTGGAAACAGAGCGCATCGTGTCGGCGGTGACATTTTTTTTAGAGTCCATGGGTTCCACCTCGCTATGCGTATGACATCCCTGTATTGCTATATCCTTGTAGGGCAATAGTGGCACATCAGTCTATAGCATAGCCAGAGTATTTTTTGAGAAAAATTAGGCCGAACTATCTTTTTGTATAGTAACGCAATTTTTTTACGGTACTTGCACGTTTTGCAGGCATGAGTACAGTATACCAAAACATATGGAGGAATTTCATGCATATTGAGCTTTGGTCAGATTTTGCCTGTCCATACTGCTATATCGGCGAAGTGCGACTGCAGCATGCCTTGGAGGAATTGGGCGTAAAAAATGATGTTGTTGTCACCATGAAGAGTTTTGAGCTGGATCCTACTGCCAGCCGTGACGTGCAGACCACTACACCGGAACGCTTTGCCCGCAAATATGGTTTGAGCTTGGAGAGAGCCAATGCACAAATTGCCCATATCAGCCAGCTCGGCCGTGAGGAGGGCATTGATTTCCGTTATGCCACCACCACCTACAGCAATATGCTGGATGCACACCGCCTTGCCAAATACGGTATGGAGCAGGGATGCCCGGAAATCAACGAAAAACTGTTCGCCGCCTATTTTACCGACAACTGCAATCTTGCCGACCATGAGGTCCTGATTCGGATTGCCGAAGGAGTTGGGCTTTCTCTGGATGCAACACGGAACGTTCTGGCTTCGGATCGCTTTGAAGACGCCGTGCGTCAGGACGAGATGGAAGCGGCGCACATGGGTATTCATGGCGTTCCCTATTTTTATATAGATCGCAAGGTCGCCATTAACGGTGCGCAACCGTACGCTCTGCTGCGCACAACGCTTGCCGACATTCTGCACCAGGAACGGGCAGTGATGCCGGAAACCGCCATGATGTGCGGGCCGGACGGCTGTCACACGAGATGAGGGGGGTGGCATGCTCGTCCAAATACCCGTGTGCGGATACTTTGAGGTTAATACCTATCTGTATGCGGATGACACAACGCGGCACGGTTTTCTCATCGACCCGGGGGCAGAACCTGAACGGCTTTTAGATGCCATTGAGGCCAATGCTGTTACTGTTGACCATATTCTGCTGACGCATGGCCATTTTGACCATATGGGCGCTGCGGATACCCTGCATCGTGTTCTGGGGGTTCCCATCCGTATGACAGGTGAAGGAAGGGCGTATGTGGAGAATCCGTACCTAAACCTTTCTGCATCCTGTGGTCCGGCTATAATTCTGCCGGATGTGGATTATTTTGATGCTGCCCAGCGGCCGGTGTTGACGGCCGGCACATGTCGCCTTGAGGTCGTGCCTGTACCGGGGCATACACCTGACAGTGTTATGTTTTATGCGCCTCAAGAAGGCATCGCCTTTGTGGGAGATACCATCTTTCAAGGTACTATCGGCACCACGAGATTCCCCGGCGGGGATGTTCGCCAGCTTGTTAACAGTATTATGAGAGAGATCCTCCCTCTGCCGGATACAACTCTTTTGTATTCAGGGCATAGTGACCCTACGAGCTTGGGTGTGGAAAAGGCAGGAGAGCAGCTTCAGGCTTTGATACGGAAGAGTTACTCTTGCTGAGCATGTGACCACTGACGCACTTCGGCAAGGGCTGTCACCAGCTTTTTGCCGTTTTCCGTCAGGGAATATTCCACATGCGGGGGCACCTCATTGAACTGTTCACGACGCATGATGCCACAGGAAACAAATTCTTTCAGACATTTGGTGAGTGCCAGATCCGTGATGCCTTCCAGCTCTCGCTTGAGTTGGTTGAAGCGGACCTTGCCTGCCGTATGTACGGCCCAGAGGAGCCGAATTTTCCATTTGCCGCCGAGAAGATTGGCTGTATATTCCAAAGGGCAGTCGTGCGTTGCGGTGTTCATGGTGGGATTGTGCCCGGCGGATTGGCGCACGTCAATGCCATAGGAGGAAAAATGTTACTGACTCAAGCTATACGTGTGCGTCGTTTGTCTATAGCCAATCGTATCGTCATGCCGCCCATGGCTACCCATTCGGCGCAGGACGGGCATGTGACATCTGACCTTTGTGCCTACTATCGTGCTCGTGCCGAAGCCGGTACGGGACTGATCATAACCGAGCACAGCTATATTCACATGAGCGGGCGTGCAGATCCTCAGCAGGTTTCCGTGGCGGATGACGTCATGCTTCCCGGCCTTGGGCAGTTGGCGTCAAGTATTCATGCAGCGGGAACAACAAAAGTCTTTGCGCAGATCAACCATGCGGGCAGCCAGACCAAGCCGGACATTACGGGTGGCGAGCTGCTGAGCGCCAGTGCTGTGCCACACCCCGCTGTTGCTGACGCCGCTATGCCACGTCCGTTATCCGAAACAGAAATTGCCAGTATTGTCAGTCTGTTTGCCGACGCTGCTGTTCGAGTGCGTACGGCGGGCTTTGACGGTGTGGAAATTCATGCCGCGCACGGCTATCTGCTCAACCAGTTTTATTCGCCTCTGACCAACAGGCGTACGGATGCCTATGGTGCTGGTAGCCTGGAAAATCGCCTACGTTTTCTGCTGGAAGCCCTGGCGGCAGTGCGGGCCGTTGTAGGCGATGCCTACCCTGTGGCGGTGCGCTTGGGCGGAGCAGATTATATGGAAGGCGGCAGCACCATTGATGACAGTGTTGCGGCTGCCCGACTGCTGGAGGATGCCGGAGCCGATTTGCTGGATATCTCCGGTGGCATGTGCCGCTACACGCGGCGGGGGCATAGCGAGGTAGGCTGGTTTGCTGATATGTCCACGGCCATTAAACAGGCGGTATCTATCCCTGTGTTACTTACCGGCGGTGTCAAGACAGGGGAGCAAGCCGAAGAATTGCTTCAGCGCGGCGCAGCCGACATGATAGGCGTGGGCCGCGCCATGATGCATGATGCTGCATGGACGTTAAAGGCTCTGTCATAGCCCATACGTCTGTGAGAGAACTCTCTGTTAAGAATGAAGCCCTTGTGCCCAGCGTAGCACCTCGGCGACGGGGCCAATGAGTTCCTTGGGAATATAGGCATCCTCCGTGCCTTCGGCATACAGGCTGCGGGCCAGGGGCACATTGTGCATGATGGGAATGCCCTCCTGTCGGGCCACTTCCATCATGCGCAGCGCCAGCTCGCCCTGCCCCTTGGCCAGAATGACCGGCAGGGGTGTTTTGTCTTTTTCGTAATCCAGGGCTACAGCGTAATGGGTAGGATTCACGACCAGCACCTTTGCTTTTCTGACTTTTTGTAGACTGTTCTGGTTGATGAGTTCTTGGTGGAGCTGTTTGCGTTTACCCTTGATGAGCGGGTCGCCCTCGCTCTCTTTGTATTCTCGTTTGACTTCCTCCTTGCTCATCATGTTATTCTTGGTGAACTGCCATTTTTGGAAAAAATAGTCCAGTGCAGCGAGTACGCAGAAAATGCAGGCCGAAGTGAGGATGAGGTCGAGTGATGCCTTGCCTAGCAGTGCCCACATGTCACCGATATTGCTTTGCGGAATGCGAAAAAGCTCCGGCAGATAGTCTTCGAAAATCGTGTATACTGCCGTGGTGAGCACGGTTACTTTGACTATATTCTTGAACAGCTCAAAAGCATTTTTAAGAGAGAAAACCTTTTTGAACCATTGGCCGGGGTTGAGATTTTCCAGTTTGGGCTTTGCTGCCTCCGGCGCGAAGAGTACCCCCACCTGTGCCAGATTGGCGCACAGTACCACGGCCAGTACCATGCCCATGAGCGGCAGTAGCAGGCGCAGTGAGCTTTGCCAGATGATGGCGGCAGTACGTGGCAATGCCTCGGCAAAGGGCAGTGTCATAAGCTGTATGGGGGCCTGGGCCATATCCAACATGGCGCGAAGCATGATAGGACCTGTGGCCATGAAGTACAGGGCAATGGCAAGCACGGAGAGCGAGGAGGGCACGTCCTGACTTTTGGCCACCTGGCCTTTTTGCCGGATGTCGCGCAGCCGTTTTGGGGTTGGTTGTTCGGTTTTTTCGTCGGCCATATTATTCCCTCAACAGTTGGCCCAGGGTTCGGAGCATTTCGTCGCCATGACGGTAGATATCTGGCGCGTGGTGCAGCAGTAAGCCCAGATAGAGGCAAAGCAGCAAGGCGGCGAGGCCGCTTTTAATGGGCATGGCCAGCACATAGGCATTGAGCTGCGGCGAGAAGCGGTTAATAAGCCCCAGTGAGATATCCACCAGCAGACAGGCTACTGCAATAGGCGCAGAGATGAGCAGCACAAAGGTCATGAACCAGGCGACCTTGCCCGCATAGTACAGGGGTACAGTGTTTCCAAGCGGTATAGGCAGCAAGCGCGTTACCGGCCAGAGTTCGAAACTGGCGTAGACCAGCCCCATAAAGGCGAGAAATGCACCGCTGGTGTAAAACATGTACACCAGACACTGAAAGAGCAGACCTCCCATGGGGCTGACGCTCTTTCCAGTGAGTATTTCCGTACCTTCCGCCTGAGCGGCACCGCGCTGGTTGTCCATGAACACACCGGCACTTTCCACGGCCCAGAACGGCAGGCCGGCCAGAAATCCTATGCCCAGGCCCAAAAGGGTTTCCTTGAGAAAGATGATTGACAAATGCCCTGCCATGGGCAGGTTCATGTCCAGCCCCAGGGTGATATCTGGGGTGAGTTGGGCCAGCACAGCAGGGTGCATTGGCAGGTACATGCCCAGCACAAGTATCAGCCAGATTTGCCCCTCCAGTACACCAGTGCCAAGAAAGGGCGCCACCAGAGCCACGGCAAAGAGGCGTGGCATGCCCAAAAGAAAGGCCGTCAGATGCTTGAAAACGGCCAGTTGATCCATGATGCTGAGAAAATCCATGGCATTCCGTCAGAGCTGGGAGTATAAGCCAGCCTGGGCACAGGCTTGTCCTGCACAATACTGCTTTAGAACAGCTGGAATTTGTCGAACACTTCTCCGCCAAAGCGCAAAATAGCCCCGCACAGCCAGTCGGCCATGAGAAACAGGGCGATACCCACGGCCACCAGCTTGACACCGAAGGACAGCGTCTGCTCCTGCAACTGCGTGATGGCCTGCAACAGGCTGAAGACAATGCCTACCACGGAGGCCACCATGATGGGCGGTAGCGAGAGCTGCATGACGAGCATAAGAGCCTGGGCGGCGTAGGATGTTCCGGATTCCATATTTTTTTGCTATGAGTCTGCGAGCAATATAATTACATGCTTGTAAAGGTGTCCGTTCAGCGTTGCAAAAACTCGATTGCCCGAAAGGTGCATACAGACCGCTAGAGGCGGATGCGGCTTAACGGCTGTACCGAGATTTCCGGCGTCAGCTCCTGATAGGAAAGTACCATCAGACTATAGTGTTTGCTCTCAATAAGTCGACGCACATAACGGCGAATATCCATGCTGGCCAGCAGTACAGGCTTCTGACTGTGCTTGCGGTAATCCCCGGCGGCGTCGGTCACGGCGTCCAGAAAACGCTTGGAAGTGTCCGGGTCCAGCGAGAGGAAGGCTCCAGCCGAGGTCTGCCGCACAGACTTACGTATGGTTTCCTCCACAGGCGGATCCAGCAGGATGGCTGGCAACATGTTTTGTCCGCGTGAGTGCATGTAGCAGATCTGTCGCTTGAGAGCACCGCGCACATATTCCGTGAGCATAATGATGTCTTTTTCTTTTGCGCTCCATTCGATGAGCGCTTCCAGAATACCACGCAGGTCTCTGATGGAGACCTGTTCCTGCACCATGCGCTGAAAGACCTCGGCAATGCGTTGTACGGGTTGGAGGCGCGTGGCCTCATGCACCAGGTCTGGGGCGCGTTCTTCCATTCTGTCCAGCAGGTACTTGGTCTCCTGCATGCCGATGAAGTCGCCGGCATGGCGCGAGAGAAGCAGTGAGAGGTGGTAGGCAATGATGCGTGAATGGTTCATGCAGGAAACGCCCCCCTTGGCCAGGCGTGCTGCGTCGGCATCAGACACCCACAGACTCTCCACATCGGGCAGAAAGTCTTCGCTCTTTTTGACCTGTACGCCCAGCATGGTGAGTGTTTCTTCATTTTCACGGGCGAGCGCCATGCCCGGTTCCAATTTGCCTGCACTCAGGGGAATTTCATTGATTTGCAGCTCGTAGGCCAGGCCCGTAAGGCGTCGTGCCACGCGCAGATTGATGCCGGGAAAGGGCACGCCCAGGTCAAAATACAGGGCACGGCGCAGGGCTGCCAGCTCATCGTTGAGCTTGTCATAGTCCAGCGCAGTGGAGAGTTCTTCGGAAATATCGAGGATGATGGGTACGGTTGGCGAGAAATCGTCCTGTGGTTCGTTAGATGCTCGGGTTCGTTCGCTCTGGGATTCGGTGGAAGCGCGTACGGACTTCTCAAAATCAGTCTTGGCATCACGGCTGGTTGGCATTTTCTGAATGCGGTCCAGCACATAGGCAAAGCCGCCCAGGGCAAAGGCCAGGGTAAAGAGCTGCGGTTTGGGGAAACCGGGGATAAGTGCAAAGAGAAAAATGAGCCCGCCCGCAATGAGCAGGGCCTTGGGCTGGTTGAAAAACTGCCCGCCAATCTGCGCGCCCACGTCTACTTTGGTGTCGCCAGAGCGCGTGATGAGGATGCCCGCCGAGATGGCAATGATAAGTGAGGGAATCTGTGAGACGAGTCCGTCGCCGATGGTCAGGATGCCGTAGATGTTCAGTGCTTCGGAAGCGGGAATGCCGCGCTGCGTCGTGCCAATGACCGTGCCGCCCACAATGTTGACCACGGCCACCACCATGCCGGCAATGCTGTCGCCTTTGACGAACTTCATGGCACCGTCCATGGCGCCAAACATCTTACTTTCCTGGCTGATGACCTCGCGGCGTCTCTGCGCTTCGGCCATGTCGATGACGCCGGCCCGCATGTCAGCATCTATGGACATCTGTTTGCCGGGCATGGCATCCAGGGTGAAGCGCGCACCAACTTCGGCCACACGCTCTGCACCTTTGGAAATAACGAGAAACTGCACGATGGTCAGAATGAGAAAGACCACCGCACCCACGACGAAGTTACCGCCCAGGGCAAACTCGCCAAAGGTCTGGATGATCTCGCCTGCGTCGGCATTGAGCAGGATGAGGCGTGTGGTTGTAATGTTCAGCCCCACACGGAACAGGGTGGTGAAGAGCAGCATGGTGGGGAAGGAGGAGAATTCCAGCGGCGTCTTCACATACATAGTCATCATCAGGATGGCGAAAGAGAGAGACATGTTGGCGCCGATGAGCGTGTCCACCAGAAAGGTGGGCATGGGCATGATCATCAGGGCGATGACCGCTACCAGCAGGCCAACCAGGGCAAGGTCGCTGTGCTTGGTGGTGCGGGAAACGATGCCCCGTGCAGTGGCAAGGACGTTCACTGCTCTTTGCTCCCAGCTCTGCGAGCATTCCAGAAGGCTGCCGCAGCCTCCCGTGCAGCCGTGGTGTCACCCACAAGGGCATGGGCACGGGCCAGCAGCAAATGCAGGGTGGCGTCGCCGCCAGGCAGAGGGTCGCCCGGGGCAAGACCGGTAAGCGTGTGCAGCGCCGCCTCCCCGTCCTCAAGCCGGATGCAGCTGAGCGCCAGAGAGCAGCGGGCATGCAGATCACCGGGGTCCAAGGCGGTCAGGGCTGCAAACAGCCGTCGTGCACGGGCGTACTGCCCCATGCGCAAAAAAAGATAGCCAAGCACATGCAAGGCTCGTTTCTGCTGTGCGTTTACACCTGCCGTGCCCGCCACCAGTCATCCTCCAATGAGAAGCCCGCTGTAGGCTTGCAGCAGCGCCTCATTTTCCAGCAGTGGAGACAGCTCAGCGCTCACAAAGGAACGTACCTCTGGCTGACGGTTTTCCTTGAGCACCGTAAGGCTTTCCCGCAGACAGCTGCTGAACTCGGCAGGCTGCAGCACGGTGCCGTCTCCCACCGGGGGGCAGAGGGCATGCTCCAGAAATTTATCTGTGGTTGTCGCGCCAAACAGTTCCTCCAAACCGGCTTCGTGCAAGGCTGTGGAGGGCAGCGGGCGCGCCTCTGGCATGCGTGGCATTTCCTGCGAATTCAGGACACCCTGAATGCCGAGGTTGCCATCGAGAAGACGCAGTGGATCAGGCATTGCTACTTGCTCCCTTCACAGATGTTGTTCAAACTTTCGGCCAGCAGGAGTGCCGCATTTTCCAGCACCTGTCCGGTGGCCTCCTGTCCGCTGACTCGTGTGAGTACCACAAGATTGTCCTTGTGCATGCCGGCCCACAGAGGCAGGTCATGAGCGTGGCGGTAATGACAGTAAGACAGGGCTCGCCGGGCAATGTCCCGATCATGGTGCGGCACAGCCCGTGTCAGATAGGCCAACAACTCTTCATGACCACTTTTATCGGAAATTTCAAGATATAAGCGACCCACACCAGAAATATCCAGCGCAGTAAGCCCATCCGCCCCCAGGGCAAGCGAGGGCATGCCCAAACGTTTCCCGAATGTTTCTACGGCAGTTTGCAGTGACATATTCAGCTCTCCCTGGAGGTCAGCATGGCATCCTCCTCGGCAACAGCGCTATCAACGGCGTCCTGTACGGCGTCCAGCACACGCGTGCGGCCTTCTGCCTGGTCAAAGACCAGAGGTGAAAAAGTACGGACATTCTGCTGCAGTTCCTGCAAGAACAGGATGCGTCGTTCCAAATCCGGTGCCCCGGCCTTACGTGCAATGCCATCTATCTGCGTGGCTCCTACGAAGGTTTGCCCCCCCATGTCCAGTACCTCGCCCAGCAGATCCACCCCCTTCATACTGCAGTTCTGTACCTTGTGGACCTCGGCCCAGCGGTGCATCTGTTCGTCGCACCGGGCGTGGGCGCTCTGGAAACTGCGTAGCTTGCCAAAGCTGGTGTTCACACTTTCCAGAGATGCCTTGTCGGTGCTGGGCGTGTCACAGGCCATGTCTGCAGCCAAGGAGGCGTAGAGAAAGTCCACGGCTTTGTCGAAGTCGCCACCGTATTTTTGCTGCACAAAGAGGTAGAGGTCCCGCGTGGTGGTAAATTCCAAGACGGCCTTACGATAGGTGGCTCCTGAATCCAGTGGCTCGCCCAGTGAAACGTAGTCCTGCGCTGCCGTCAGTGTGCCGGTGACGCCCGCCCGGATGGCTGCGCCGTAGCGCATGTCCATAAGGCGCAGGGCCTCGTCCAATTCCTGCAAAGCTTTGGGGTTCGCGCCCCTTTGTCTTAGCTGGTCGCTGGCCTCCTGCAGGGCCACCCAGGCTTCTGCAGCTTCCTCATGCTGCTCCATGGCCTCTTTGAGAATGGCCTCCCGGTCCGGGTGCTCCTCAATGGCCCGGGTGAGTTCGTCCACCGCGTCCTTGGATTCTGCTCTGTTCGACTCTGCAACCTTGCGGAAGGCCTTGAGCCGTTCCTTCATGGAGGGGGATGTTCTGTCGCGCTCCTTGCGGCTTTTAAGGGCGTAGTCCCTGGACTTGTTGAAATTGAAGCTGATTTCCTCCATGGCATCCTGCAGGATGGACTGCGGCGTAATGACCTGCACAACTGCCTTGCCGATGAGCTTGCCAGTGGCCCCCTGTGTCGGCTGCCCGACGCCTGGCGTGGCATTGAACGAGGTTTGCGTCTGGCCGGAGATTTCGTGCAGCATGGCTTCCTCCTCTATGTGCTTTGTTATCCTTGTATGTGCTGTTTCCCCAAAAATCAATCGTAAGGATATGTGCCGTGAGATGGGATGCTGCATCGACAAAAATGATGATAAACAGATAATATTTATATATTTCGCATGATTATGAAAAAATCTCAATAATATTTCAACATAAATGATGAAACATATAAATGGACATGAAAGCATCTTCGTCTGTTAACTAGATGAAATATTAGTAGAATTTTATGAAATAAAAAGCTGGTATGTATATTGCTATTTTATATGCAGACACAGTGTTTTTATGCTGCTGGTGCAGCTTGCCATAGTATCGGGAAAGAGGTAGTTCCATAAGTAAGGATATGTTTTCCTAATAAAATAATCCAAATAAAAGGTGGTACGTCATGTTTACAGAGCAAGACAGTGCACGGCAGGACGCTGCATTCGCAGAACTGAAGGACGAATTTTCCCGTCTGGAACAGCAGGAAAAGGCCATGCGCAAGGCTGCAGGCTTACCGGAGGATGGCGAAGTGAAGGTGAACGATGCCGACGTGACCCCCGAAGTGCGTCAGGCCCTGGAAGAGGCCAAGGCCAAGGCCAAGCGCGAAGGCGAGGCGCGTGCCGCGCAGTATAAAAATGGCACGTCAGCTGCAGGCAGTGGCGCTTCTGTTCCGGGTGGTCGCCGTCAGGGCGTTGTGCGTGTGTAGCTGTTGGAGGAATTCCTGATGACGCAGTCGCAGAACACCTCAGACATGAGCGCAATTCTGATGCGTATCGCCGAGCTCTCCGGTCTTTCGGAGAGTGAGGTCAAGGCAATGTACGAGCAGGCGCTGAAGGGAGCCAGTGTGGCGGAGATGTTCCATATACCGTCCAAGTCGCTGGAAGCAGGGTACGCCCTTGCCTGCAATCTGTATGCTTCGGGCAGAACGCACGATGCGGAAACCATGTATCGTTCTCTCTGCCAGTATGATGCATCCACCCCCCGTAACTGGATCGGCCTGGGCTGCTGCCTGGAGAAGCGAGCGGAATACCGCGAGGCCGTCTTCTGCTTTGCCCGTGCCGCCGAGCTGGGCTATCCCCTGAATGCTAAACCTCTTTACCTGCTGGCTCAGTGCTGCCTGTCCATCAAGGATGTGGAAGCGGCACAAAAGATTTTGGATGTTATCGCCAGCGTCGGCGATACGGATGATGCCGAACAGATGCGCTACCGCAAGATGGCCCTGGAATTGCGAGCACAGCTGGCATAGGAGCTGACCATGTCACAAATCATTCTCAATCAAAGTGCTGGTACGCAGACGCCAACCAGTATCGACGGAATTGAGCTGCTTAACAAGCTGCAACAAAGCGGGGCGTTGGACGAAATCCTCCCCCCTGCCAAGGATGACAAGCAGGGCGGCTCTTCCACAGAACTGCCCGCGCTGCCCAAGCCCTTGCTTGCCGCAGGCAGTTCCATCGCTCTGGATATCCTGCTGGACGCTATCGGCGAGGAAGTACGGCATAGTGAGACCAAGGCGGGCATAGCCACCGTCAAGGCCAATGCCGAAGCCCGCGAGACTGCCAACAAGGAAAAGATCCAGAAGATCGAAGAGCAGATCGAGAAGCTGGAAAAGGCAAGCCTCTGGGATAAGATCGGCAATGTCTTCAAGTACATCGGCATGGCCTTGGCGGCTGTGGCCTGCGTGGCCATGATCGCCACGGGTGTTGGCGCTGGTGTGGGCGTGGCGGGCCTTGTACTGCTGGGGGTCGCGCTGGCCGACCAGGTGCTGGATGCCGTAGGCGAAGCTGTCTCTGGCCGAGGTTGGGGGCTGACCAGCCTTGTGGGCTGGGGCATTGAGGCTGCCACCGGCGACAAGGAAGCGGGCCAGTGGGTGAAGCTGGGGCTGGACCTCGCGCTTTCCATCGCCGCCATTTGCTGCACCTGTGGCGCGAGCGCAGGCCAGGCAGGAGCCAATGTGGGCAAGATAGCCAGGGTGGCGCAGATGGTTAGCAAGGTAAGCACGGGCACCAAGGCTGCTACGGATGTGGCCGGCGCCGGGGCGAACATCGCCGGCGCTGTCTACACCAAGGATGCCGAGTATGCCCGTGCGGACCAGAAGCGTCTGCAGGCTATCCTGGAGCAGATTCAGATGGTGAACGACCTTGTCACCAAGCACATGAAGCAGGTTATTGAGGACAGCCAGAAGATTGCTGAGTCCGTCACCGATATCATTAAGGAAAATGCCGCTACGCAGACCGCCATTCTCACCGGTGGCGGTGCTACGCCCACAGCATAAGGAGAACGCTAATGTCTGGAGTCAATTTCCCCACATCCCCAACGCCCACAGATTCTACCTATATGAACGGCGCTTCTGAGGCTGGAGCTCCCACGCCCAACCGTAAGCCCGTTGGCACGGACGGTACGCAGCCCACGCCGCCCGAACCTAAGAGTAATGCCGGTGTCACCGACCGCGGCTTTGTGCCCGATGCTCCCAGGGCTAATGCGGACATGTCTGCCCTGAGCGGTATGATGGTGGCCACGCTTTCGCCCGGCGCCCTGCTGGCTGCCCTCTGCGTCAAGGAGGCCGCCAAGCAGAACGAGCAGAACACTGTGGAGCTGCTCAAGCGCAATGAGGCTGTTATTGCTGACATAAACAAGCAGGCCCAGAAGATTGAGGATGCGGCCTATGCCAAGATGGCCCTGGCCATTACCGGCGCAGTGGTCAGCGCCACCGCGAGTATTGCTGGTGCAGCTGTAACTGTTAAGGGTGGTACGGGCGATGCCCTGACCGTAGCCAAGAGCAAGGGAGAGGCTATCTCGACCTCGGGCAATTCCATCAGCGGCATACTTAACGCCGTGGGCAGCTATGTCGAATCCAAGGCACAGGCGGAAAACAAGCGGCTCGATGCTGACATTGAGCAGCACCGTACCATGATGGAAACCATCAGGAATTCCATGCAGGCGCAGCGTGACCTTATCAGCAAGTCTCTGGAGTTCATGAATTCCATGCAGTCCAATATGAACCAGACCATGTCCAGAATCATGGGGTAAGGCTTCTATACTCTCGTTAAAATGTTCAGGAGGAAATACGCATGAGTCAAGTCAACGCCACTGCGAACACTCAGTCTGTTTTTTCTACCTTTTCCGCACACGGCAGCCCGCAGATGGCGCTGGCCATGTTACAGATGGAGCTGGCCAAGACGAACAAGGAACAGGCCATGGCGGGCATCAAAGAAATTGAGAACGAGCAGGCCAAGAAGAAAGAAATAGCCGATGCATTGAATCAGGCTCGTGACTATAAAGCCAGCGACAAGAATTACACCAAGCAGGCGGGGGGGGAACCGTACACCAGCAAGGAGTTCAACAAGGTTGTGGAAGGCCTGGGCCTCACCGTTCCGGACAAGGCCGGCGACAAAAAGGCAAATGACCTGAACTGGGATAAGCTCATCGCCCAGCTGCAAACCAAGATGGATACCGTAGGTGCGAACATTCAGACCCAGATGGTGCAGCTGCAGGACTTCATGGGGCAGTACAACAGCTACATGCAGGGCGCAAACTCGGCAATAGCTACAGCCAACCAGGTGCTGACCAGCCTGGCCAAGGGGCAGTAAGCCAACAACAACAGAAGAGAAGGAAAGAAGACATGAGTCAAGTCAATGCCACTTCTGGTACGCAGTCTGTTTTTGCTACCTTTTCCGCGCACGGCAGCCCGCAGATGGCGCTGGCCATGCTGCAGATGGAGCTGGCCAAGACCAACAAGGAACAGGCCATGTCGGGCATTAAGGAAATTGAGAACGAGCAGGCCAAGAA
>JAFTDG010000045.1 GCA_017454325.1 Desulfovibrio sp.
CCCGTGTCGGCAGTTCAATTCTGTCCCTCGGCACCAGAAATTTCAAAAGGTTGCGAGAAATCGCAACCTTTTCTGCACTAAAATCCGGCCATTTCGCACCAAACTTTGGTGCTAGCGCAACGCAATTTATTTCTCCTCCCGAGATTTCTCCGCGCCGTTTGGCTGCATCGCCTCTGCACTCCGGCTAGCCCAGACGGCCAGAGCCATCTGCCTCTTTGCAAGGGAGTCTGTTATAAATGCATTGTGTGTACCCTAAAAACTATTGACATTTCGAAAATTATAGATATAAGAAACTAGGAAGATGATTTAGAGAGGTAACCTGGTGGACATTGTAGAAATTGCCAAAGCGCTGTCCAACGAAACACGGCTAAATATCCTTCGGTGGCTGAAGGAACCATACGAAAACTTCCCGCCACAGGGAGGGAGTCTTGGTACCCCTGTTGACCTGAGGGGTGGTGTGTGCGTCAGCAGTATCCAGGCGAAGGCAGGGGCGTCTCTGTCCACAATTTCCAATTATCTGACCATACTGCAGGATGCTGGTCTTCTCGTTTCAGAGCGGCATGAAAAATGGACCTACTATCGAAGGAATGAAGAACTGATACAAGAGTTTGCAAAATTCATTAAAAATGAGCTGTGATGAGACCACGGTCTCTTTTTTTTTAAATTATATATCGATATAAATAGAATTGTATAAATGACTTATTAACGAAATATACCAATATCGTACAGAGACAATTGATTATCCCAACTAACCGTATGAAATGTACATGCTACAGAACAAAAAGAGGAATACCTATGCGCTTTACAAGTGGAATCAACAGACCTCCCTTTGAGGCAAACTCAGGATATTTACAGGTAACGCGCGGCTGCTCTCATGCATCCTGCGCATTCTGCAGTTATTACAAAGACGCAGGATTCAAGAAATCTCTTATTGAAGAAATTGAAGAAGACGTAAAACAGATTCCACAGTATTTCGGAACTCCAGAGCGGATATTCCTTCAAGGGGCAGACGGTTTTGCAGCAGACTATGATGTGCTGATGAAGACCGCAGAACTGATCCACACGTATGTGCCATCCGTCAAAACCATCGGTGGATACGCGAGGATTGATAACTTCTGCGAAAAGACCGTAGAACAGATCAGGAATCTGGTCGATGCAGGCTATTCCAATCCGTATATCGGCGTGGAGTCCGGGGATGATGCCATTCTAAAGTTAGTTCACAAAGGATACAACGCCGCTACGGCAAGATCGCAGATGGAAAAGCTGACAGAAGCCGGAATGCCATTCATCGCCAACTTCCTGAACGGCCTCGGCGGTGCGGGTTATGGGCCATCCCATGCGCAGAAAACTGCGGAGATTTATGACGGCATGAACATTTCTATGATCGAGGTCTCGTCCTTAACGTTGATTGCAAAGACCATTCTGTATCGCATGAAGGAAAAAGGGAAGTTTACGGAGGCCGGGGAACACGAACGTCTGCAGGAGATGCAGGAGTTTATACGACGCCTCACCAATGAAACAGTCTTTCTTTCAGACCATGCATCCGTACCTTTCCGAGTAAGGGCTAGGCTGCCGGAACAGAAGCAGGAACTGATTGATGGAATCCAGAGCGTAATCGAAGCGTTGCCGGAAGAACAGCTTCGAACGCATAGAAAGACAGCAGAACAGTATTTTTAAAGAGGTTTGTAACATGCCGTACAATGGAACGATTTATAGGCCACCAATAGAGGCAAATACATTTTTACTCCCCATCACAGAAGGCTGCACGCATAACAGCTGCACTTTCTGCAATATGTATCAGTACATTCCATTCCGAGTACTGCCCCTCTCTGAAGTGGAAGAATATTTGCTGGAGGTGAAGCAAAACTTTGGTAGATATTGCGACCGAATCCAGCGGATCTTTATGGTCGGCGCAGATCCCTTTGCATTGTCGGCAAAGATGCTTTTGGAGCGTATCGACCTGATCAAAAAGTATCTGCCAAATGTGAATGTTATCACAATGTATGCCCGCACGGACAACATTGCTCACAAGTCCGATGAAAATCTCCAAGCTTTAAGAGAAGCTGGCGTTAATGACCTCTACATTGGCGTGGAATGCGGACTGAATGATGTACTGGCGAGCTTGAACAAGGGTTATTCAGCAGATGAGACAAAACAGCAATGTCTGCGGCTGAATGCTGCAGGGATTCAGCATTGTGACTTATTGATGCTAGGAACGGCGGGCAAAAGCAGAGGACTAGAATGCGCCAAGGCCTCCGCAGCCTTGGAAAACGAAATCAAGCCACACAAAATTCTGATCAATACCATGTCAGCATTCGTGGGTACAAAACTGGATGATGATATAAAAACAGGTGCATTCATCCCCGCAACAGAAAAAGAGAATCTGGAGGAAGAGCGTGAATTGCTTTGCGGACTGGAGCTGCCGGACTGTTTTTTCTGGGCGGCACATCCGCTGGATTCCATCAAAATTGAAGGTGTGCTTTGGGAGCATAAACAACAGATGTTGGATATATTGGCATGGAGCATAGGCCATGTAAACGAAAATGCAATTACCCGAACATCAAGAGTAGGCACACTTTAGCTGAACTAGCCTCGACTTAGAAAATACCAGCGATAGAATTGGCCATTGCCTGTTCCAAAGGCATTTGAGCTTCTTCGTACTTGAGGTTAACCTTATTGGCATAACTTGCCATACGCGTACGGTGCGTATGCTTTCCCTTGTTCGTCTTCTCAATCACCTGTACATCCGTTATAAGCGCGTAGGTGACATCCTTAACAAGGCTGCCGGCAACCATTTCAGCAGCACCACCAGCGAGGCCACCTACGAGCCCTCCTGTTGCCATACCGTAGCTTGAATGCGTAGCTGTACCGATAAGCACGCCACTAGCAGCACCGGTAAGCGCAGTGCCTGCGTAACCCATCCCCAAACTCTTCTCTAAAGCTGTTGGGTCTGTCATTTCACAGGAGAGGACATTTACCTGCATAATGTAATTTGCACTGGAGGGGCTGGAAACGACTTCGTAGCCTCGCGCAATAATACCGTCTACTACCAAATTTTGCAGATTTAATGTTTTGCCACTGGTATTCCGAAAATCCACATATACTTTCTCGCCCTTTTGATTCTCCAAGTCCATAAAAATAGTATCACTCATCTTTGTTTGAACATTCAAATCCTTCTTTGTAAGAGCAACCTGCATGGCACTGCAACCAGAGAAAAAAATAATACAGCCTAAAAGGCAGCATTGAAAAACCACCTTTTGCATGACAAACTCCTATATATAGTTGCCCCGGCCCCCTTACACAGAGAAGGTAAAAAATCTTACGGATGACACTTGGACTTAGCACAGCCGGTTAACTCTTTCTTGCGCTCAGGCTTTTCCTCCACTGCCTTGGCATGACAGGCTAGACAGGTAGTATGGGCGGTTTCCTTCTTGGCATGCATAACGCGGTAAAGACTACGCACGCCTTTTTTCTCTGCCAGATCATCATGACAGCCGGCGCTGCCACACTTGGCGTAGTTTTCCTTCTCATTCACCAGATGGTGACAATCGGTACATGCAATTTTTTCATGCCCTGCGTGCGGGAACATCACAGTCTTTTTCATTCCCCTGAGTTCAAGCGGCTTGTCCGGCATGGCAGGAGAAGCCACAAGAGGAGATGCCGTGAGCAGGAGAATCGCACATGTCAAAAGTACGTTTTTTTGCAAGTCTACCTCCGTAACCAGCGGGGTGGTATATTGGATCTGTACGTTACGTTCATTGGTCTCACAGCCGCAAATATCAACCCCTTCTCTACCCCACGGTTTTACGTGCATAAGCGAGAACAAAATCTACCGCAGATGCTCTATCCTTTACCTCTCCGGCGATTTGTGCCTGTAGCAGCGCATCACGAATCACTCCTACCAACGGCCCGGGAGCCAGCTTTGTTTCACTCATGATTTCATTCCCATTGAGCAGGGGCTCCAGCATCTGTTCCGGTGTTTCCGCTCTGTCAAGGTATTTCATGTTGTGATTAAATGAAGTAGGGATACCTCCACGTGCCTTGAGATCGGCTCGTGCCATGGCTATAAGCCGGGGATAATCATCAAGGGCCTTGAATCTGCGAATGCCCCTATCTGTCATCATAAAATGGAAACGCATATGGTGCAATACGAGATGGCAGAGCAAGTCTATGTCTACTTGAGAAAAATGGAGCCGTCTGAGGATTTTTCTGGTAACCTTGGCACCCACCCTGTGATGCTGGTAGTAGGTCCATTCTCCATCAATGAATTCACCTGTATATAACTTGCCGACATCGTGAAAAAACATGGCCATGGTGCCAAGCCAGTCGTAATGAAAGTCCTCTTCAGGGTAATGCTGCATGCACGCCAGAGTATGCTCAAAAATATTTTCCTGTTCGCCATCCTTATTGCGCGTATGCATTACACAGACCAAGGCCGCAACTTCAGGGATAAGCCCTTGAAGAATGTGTGCGTCAAACAGCAGACGAACAAAGCGGTACATGGATTCAGCCGCCACTTTACGCCATTCGTCCATAATATCCTTAGTGGGGATATAGTCCAGTACACGGCTACCGGCACGCACAATGGCGAGCCAGGTATTGGGTTCAATGGGGAGATCAAAATTGGCAGCAAAACGCAGGGCACGTACTGCAAGCAGATAGTCATGCCTGAGGGTTTCGTCAGGCAGACCTGTAAGACAGATAAAGCCTTCTTTCATATCTGCAAAACCCTCATATGCATCTCCTGAGGGCTCTGGGCTACCGAAACCCGTTAAGCGCAGCTGCATACGCTCTTCACGTGGCAAGCGTTCCATAATTGTTGGTGTAATACGCAAGAGTGACAGTTCTGGATGACCAGCAGCCGCAACTTCCAGTGGGTAGAAATTAAATCCGCAGCCATCCTCCTCCATGAAGGCCAATGTACGTTGGTCGTGACGTGCTTCAGCTTTGGGGAACAGCTTGACGAGTGTCTCGGCATCTGTTTCACAAGCAATGTCCACAACAGGGTGTGCTGCATTTTCCAGTAAGCGTTCTTGAAGGGGGGCATTGATGACATGCGCATCGTAGCCATTGCGCATCAGGGTTTTACAGATAGTTATGGCATCTTTGAGCGCTTGATGCATGCATGACTCCTTGCAGAAGAAAATTGTCTTGTTTTTGAATATTATGCCTGCACGAGCGGCGTCGTCAAGCATGCATAGTGGCAATACAAACACCTGAAGATAGCAGGATAAAAAAAACCCCCAGGTGTAGTACCCAGGGGCATACTGTTGTATCTATGGTATTGCTAATCAGTAAAATGCCCTGTTTCCTTCTTGATACCCAGGGCTACTCGCCAGAGCAAAGACAATACTAAGGCTCCTACAGCGTACACGCCAAGTGCCACGACCACTTCCCTGCAAGTGGGCAGATAAGGGGTAATAGCCTCATACATGTTGGGGGTGAAACCACCAATAAGCAGACCAAGGCCCTTGTCAATCCACGAAGCAGCAACCAGCATGATCAGGGCAATGGGCATAAGGGTGGGATGTGTACGCGTCTGTGGGGGGATGAGTATCGTCAGGCAGGCTATAGCCATGATAACAGCCGCCCACATCCAGTAGCTTACCCATAGCAGATGACCCTCATGACCAAAGAAGAGCACCCGAATGGGTTCTGCATGTCCAGGAATGCCACTGTAGAACGCTGTGAAGAGTTCCAGAAGATAGAAAAACACATTCACGCACATAGCATACACAATAATGGTCGCCAGTGTCTTTTTAGCTTCTTCGCCGATATCAAAGCCGGTAAGACGGCGAAGCAGCAGCATGAGCAACAGGAGTATGGCCGGGCCGGAGCAGAATGCCGAAGCAAGAAAGCGGCCAGCCATAATGGCGGTGAGCCAGTAATGACGCCCTGGAATACCGGCATACAGAAAAGCCGTGACCGTATGGATGGAAAAGGCCCAGAGAATAGAAAGGTAGATGAGGGGCTTAATCCATTTCGGCGGGGTCACCTCATGTCGTTCAGCTTCAAGCGTCACCCATCCAATGACAATATTGAGGCACAGATAGCCAATAAGTACGATCATGTCATAAAACATAACCGAATTGGGCGTAGGATGCACCATAACATTCAGCATGCGTTGCGGTTGCCCCAGGTCGACTACAATAAAGAGCGCGCACATGACCACGGCAGCCACTGCCATGAACTCTCCGAAGATGATCATGCGCTTGAATTTTTTGTAGTGGTGAAAATAGGTAGGCAACACAAGCATTACCGCTGATGCGGCAACACCAACAAAATAGGTGAACTGCGAGATATACAGCCCCCACGATACGTCGCGGCTCATGCCGGTGATGGAGAGACCTTCCTGGAGCTGCGTCAGATACACAAGGCCACACCCGGCTATGCAGAGTAGCAGGAAGAGCAGCCACACGTAGTAGGTCTTGGGACCTTCAAGTAATTTTTCAAGCATGGCGTGTTCCCCCTAGATAAGATAGTAAACACCGGGCTGCGTGCCCAAACTGGGCTTACGGCGAATGCTGTAATTTTCGGCAAGCGCCTTGCGTACTGACGAATTGGGATCAGCCAAATCCCCAAAGAGGATCTTCCCACCCGAAGCTTCCACGCACGCAGGCATTTGGCCGACAGCAAGGCGCTCTGCACAGAAAGTACATTTTTCCACAACACCGATCATACGCGTAGGAAAGGCCGGGTTGGGCACGGGATCTGGCAGAAATTTGCGTGGGTCCTTGAAATTGAAGGAACGCGCACCATACGGACAGCCAGCCATACAGAAGCGACAACCGATGCAGCGATGGTAATCCATGGCAACAATTCCGTCTTCCATTTTATATGTGGCTTGTGTGGGGCATACGCGTACACAGGGAGGATTTGTGCAGTGGTTGCAAAGCAGCGGATAACTTGCCAGCTTGCGCCTATTATCGAGAAATTCGTTCATCTCGTCCGGGAAGGCGTGTTCAAACGTATCCAGCCAAAACCACTTTACATTCTGATCATCGGGAATATTTGGAACATTATGTACCTTGTGGCACGCTGCTATGAGGGGCTTGTAATCATTGGCCGAGAGAAAACGTCTCGTGTCAATAACCATAGCCCAACGTTTTGCATGCAGTGCCTTGCCCCCCTTTTCATAGGTTCCAGGGGCGACCTTGGCCTGAGCCGGGGCAGAGAGTGCATGTAGACCGGTCATGCCGCCGCTCAGGGCAAAGGCGGATATACCCGCCACTTTCAAAAAGCGTCTTCTGCTCTTGTTCATTTCGTGCTCCCCTGAGGAATGAGATGACAGGTCCAGCAATAGGGATCTACACTGTTGGCCACATGACATTTTTCGCAAAATGCACTGTAGTCGTTATGGCATTTCAGACAAGTATTCTGAAGACTGATGGTCCACTTTTTGCCGTTGGAAGCCACATATACACGATGCTCATTACGCAGAGCTTCGTCCCGCCACTCGTTAAGCAGCTGCATATGCTTGTTGCGCATGAAATCTGTGGTTTCCACACACTCCTTTTCATTCTTGGGCAGAGAGATACCTGTTTCCTTGTACTCTTTGCCCAGCATGCTCGCCCAGAACGGGGATGTAAACAGCAGCACAAAGATGATGATACCAATGGTGACAGCTTTGGCGTTGTACATTTACTGACCCTCCCCCTGCGCCTGGGCGGCGTCATCATCGTCCGTCACATTGGGCAGATCTTCCTGACGTAGATCCATTGTTCGTTTGGCTTCTCCTTTCATGACCAGGGCATTGGCCACCAGTTCATGCAAACCGCTTACGGTAACCCCCGGCGCCCAGTAATTGGCCAGTGGGGGCAGCGTGGCACGGTCTATAGCGCATACACAGGCCATGTGGTTTACGCCAAATTTTTGCTGCACATAACGTAGGGCATTGCCTCGTGGCATGCCAGAGCGCATACGCAACTCCATGATCTCCTCAGTATTCAAACCCGAACCGGCGCCGCAACAGAAAGTCTGCTCCCGAATGGTATTCTCAGGCATCTCAACAAAATTGTTGCACACAGCCTTGAGCACATAGCGAGGTTCATCCAGCAGGCCCATGGCTCGTGCCGGGTTGCAGGAATCATGGAAGGTGGTGATGATATGATCATTACGGCTGGGATCCAAGTTAAGCTTGCCATGGTGGATGAGGTCAGCCGTAAATTCAGCGATATGTACCATCTTGGTTGACGCTGCATTTGCAAACACAGTTCCTGTATACGGCGAAACAGGCGTTTGCATATTGGACGGCGCTGGTCCATTGTAGGTTGCCATGTACTGATTGATAACACGCCACATATGACCGCACTCGCCACCGAGAATCCATTTCACTCCCAGACGTTCTGCCTCGGCATACATTTTGGCATTGAGTTTTTTGGCCATGTTAAAAGTGGTGAATGAACCAAAATTTCCGCCTTCTGATGCATATGTCGAGAAGGTGTAATCGAGATCCAGCTCATGGAAAAGCAGCAGATAACCCATGAAGGTGTAAATGCCCGGATCAGCAAAGACATCCCCCGAAGGTGTGATAAAAAGGATTTCGTGCCCTTTTTCATTGAACGGCGTTTTAGGGCGAATGCCCGTCACGGTTTCACAGTCATCAGCTAGCATCTCCACAATCTCTTTGAAAGAATGCGGCTGGATGCCCAAATGATTGCCGGTGAAGCTGCAGTTTTTGACTGGGTCCATAATCCAGTGAATGCCCAGCCCAACCTCATGCAGTAGTTCGCGTACAATAGCCGTTATTTCAGCCGTGTCGATGCCGTACGGGCAAAACAGTGAACAACGGCGGCATTCTGTGCACTGGTACGCATAGTAGAAGAGTTCCTTCACTACGTTTTTATCCCAGCTACGTGCCCCCACCCTTTTGCCCAGGAGCCTGCCAAGCATGGCGTGGTCCCGCCGGTAAAGAGAGCGGAGCAGCTCGGCGCGCAACACGGGCATATTCTTGGGGTCATTGGTGCCCAGGAAGAAATGGCATTTGTCCGCACAGGCTCCGCAACGCACACAGATGTCCATAAACAGTTTGAGAGAGCGGTGTTTTTCGAGTCGCTCCTCAAAGGCATCGCAGAGAATTTTTTCCCAGTTGTCTGGAAGATTCCAGTCTTCTGCCGCGGGATCCCAGTCGTGGGGATTGGGCATGTGCAGCAGTTCCATGGTTTCTTTTTTGGCAGGGTAGCAATAGCTGCCCGGCGCAAATTCGGGCTTGGTGTCAAGCCACGCCTTGTCAGGAAAGGCCGGCCTACTAGATACAAGCATTTGTGGCGTAGGTAATTTTGCCATCGGGGAACTCCTTACTCAGCGGCCTTTTCAGGTTGCTTTTCTAGCGGTAGCCCGGCCTCAGCCATGGCGTCGCGATAGGTATCTTCATATTCCGCGTAAGTGAAGTACTGCTTGGGCGGGTTCCAGGGATTAACATGCCGCACGGCTCGTGTGTTGTTGGGCAAGTTTCGTGTAGGGCTGAAAAATACCCCTGGCATGTGCATAAGTTTGGAAAATGGAAAATAGATCAGCAGTACACTCACCAAGGTAAGGTGTATAAAAAAGAGGGAGTTAATGCCTTCCGTGCTCACGGGTGAAAAATGCGTGAGCCCCATGATGAACACCTTTACCTGGGCGATTTCAGCCTTGTCAAAGTAACGCAGGCAGAGGCCGGTGCCTACAATGGCAATGAGCAGGAACAGGGGAAAGTAGTCATTAGCCAATGAGATATAACGCAGCCTCTGATTGAAGATGCGGCGACACAATAGAAAAATTAGGGCCACAAGCAGCAGACCGCCCGTCCAGAAGAAACGCGGTGAGCCTATCTGCATGATGCCGTCAATGCTCTCAAGAAAGCTTATACAGGAAGGTACCGGTTCCATAAAAAAACGGAAATGACGTAAAAAGACTAGCAGGAAGCAGTAATGAAATACCAAAGCAAAAGCCCATAGCCATTTTGAGGAATAGTAGATGGTGCGGGGACCTTTGTTTACCGGATCGTCCTCCCGCACCTCCCCCAGTGTGTTGCGGAACAGTGAACGGAAACAGAAGACCTCCAGAAACATGCGCTGTACTACACCCCAGGTGGTATTGGGGCAGTCATATTTAGCCTGTTTGATGAAGTCCAGCGACGCTTCCTGGCCGCCAGTGGTGGGTATGGCAAAGGGCACGGGAGATTTGGACCAGTACACCATACGCCAGACAACACCGGCAACAAAGACGACTACTGCCACATAAGGCAAGACCACGCCAAACAGGCTCGCGAGCCCTATGGCCGCTCCAGCCCAGGCGATGGCGCCTATGAGCAGCACCAGCAGTAATGAAATGAACATTCCTACCTCACTTCCACTAAAGTTATCTCAATATCCCACAACGGGAGAGTGAGCGTGGTAAAGCCACAATGCCATCCGAAGAACAAATTTTATTCGTCGTCAACCGCAAGAGGTGACGCGGCATTCAGCTTTTGTGCCCAGCGGGCCAGCTGCGCATACTGGTTGCGTATCTCTGTTATCCGTGACTGTGCCAGCACTTCACGATCTTTCACATACAGATCAAACGCAAGCAGAGTCAGACTGTCCAGTCTGGATTCAGCTTCCAGATAGTCTGCCAACTTTTTTTGGATGACCAGTTCCGGCATGACATGTTTACGAAGCAGGGGCTTCATAAGGCTAAAAACCCCAAGTCCCTGACTGGGGGTAAACTTCTGCACTGCACGTAATTTAATGAAGCGATCCAGCGCATTGCGTGTAGTTTCAATGTCAACATTTTCACCGGCAACAGCATCATACAGAGCAGCTGCGGCTTCACGCGTCATGTCAGCGACAGGATTGCCGAAGGGATCTTTTTTAGTGCGTAAAAAACCAGTTGTTTCAAAAGGATACGTATTAAAGACGGCTTCCGTCCAAAGTCGTACAAGCTCTTCTTTATGGTTGCGAAAAACCGCAATTGCCTTCATGCCATCCCCATTCAAGGTAATCTACAAAGTCTTTATTTTATAAGTGGGAAATACAAAGCGCGTCAAGCCTCTTTGTGAAGAAACTTACAGACAATATAAAATTTTATATGTTTCTTTCGTTTATCAGTATGCTGGGGAAATAATATTGAAGGGTTACGGGCACGGTGCCGTACCCGAACATTGACCTGCAATTTGCGGGTCAAGGGGCAGTGACACGTTGCCGTTGTCAGAGTTTGACGGGGGAGGGGCGGTGACATTTTTACGTGATTGGCGGTTTTTGTCTTTATTGCGCAGCATGGAGGGCAAGCCCTGGTATTCAAAAAAAGGAATGCGCTGGGAGTCAGACAAAAAAACATGGGCCTTGTTGCAGAGCATATGTAAACGTAAAAGCAACATATCAGGAGAAAATGTCTCAAGAATCGAGGGCTTTTCTACGGATTGCGCCTGTTCCAGAGCCTCGATCATACTTGCCCCCTGCCCCAATAAGCGCTGCATATGTGCCGTTTTGTACACGTCCAGGTCAGATTCAGCCACTGGAAAAAAGGCTACATCCACATGACCAGACAGGAGGCTGATGCCTTCCTTGCAGCTTGGACACGACGGTGAAAAAAACATGCGTACAGTGGCTTCCTGCGCATTGTCTGTAACAGCCCATACGCCTACTTGTGTACGCAGCGCAGCCCAGGCATTAATGACAAATACAAGTCCCCACACAATGAGCAGCAGAGAGCGACCTTGTGTTACCCCAGGTTTAACAGCGCGCTTACTGTATAACGCCTGTCTGAAACCAGCATACAGCAAGGCAAAAAGAATAGCGACCAGTAAACAGCTGATACATGGGGCTGTGACGGCCATGAGCAGAAGAAGCCCTGTGTCCGCCAACAATGTCAGGGCAGCAAAAGCTGTTCCCAGTCTGGCCGTTCCCAGGAGTGCCAGCAGAGCCAGTGCGGCAAAAGCTGCTACACCAAACCACCAGAAAGATATACCTGCCAGGGTTGCATCCTGAAACAGAGTGCAGCCAGCGGTGACGCAGAGGTTGACCTCATTACCGGCCGCGCTCCAGGCGCAAAATGCTGCAGCTAATACAGCAAGGATGAGTAGTCCTGGAAATATTTCGTGGTGTTGATGCATGTGGTTCCTGTGTGCGCTGTCTCAAGCCGTTGGAAGTGCGTGGCTATGGCAAAGTAGAATACTTGCATAGAGTACCAACCATTTAATTTGTTTAGTATATGTCGGATTTGTTTTTTCGTAAAGCGTATGCCACTCTGGAGCATGGAATCCGTCACAGACGCAAAATAGAAAGACGCCCTTGCGGGCGTCTTTCTGACAAAATGGTAATTTTCAGTTACATGGTGGAGCCAGAGGCAGCACGCTGCATTTTGATCTCAACCTTTTCAGTCAGGCCTGAATAGTAGCCGCGCAGAATGGTGAGCACTTCCTCACGACCGAAATGATCAGGCACTTCAGCACCCTCAGAAAGCATTTTACGCAGCTTCGTGCCAGATAGGATGACACGGTCTTCCTTGGTATGTGGGCATGTACGCATGCTCGCCATGCCGTCGCACTTTTTGCAATAGAAAGTCCAGTCAATCTTCATTGGTTCACAGAGCAGGCGCTTCCCAGGATCTGCAGGCTGAGGAATTTTGTCAAAGATTTCCTGAGCCTCAAACATACCGTAAAAGTCTCCAACGCCGGCGTGGTCACGGCCCACCAACTGACGGTTGATGCCGTAGTTCTGCCGGAAGGTGGCATGCAGCAGGGCCTCACGCGGGCCAGCATAGCGCATATCCAAAGGATAGCCGGCCTGAATAACATTTTCTTTGACAAAGTATTTATCAACAAGAGTGTCAATACACTTCACGCGCACTTCAGCCGGGATATCACCCGGTTTCAGGGCACCCACCAAAGAGTGGATTACGACGCCGTCGCATACTTCCACACCCAGCTTGGCCAAGTATTCATGTGAGCGGTGCATGGGGTTGCGCAACTGCAGGGCTGCCACATTCTTCCAACCACGCTCATCCATTTTGGCACGCAGCTGAGCAGGTGTCATATACACACCAGGGAATTTCTCGGGGAATTCACCCTGAGAAAGCACCTTTACGGGGCCACCGATATTGTATTCTTTCTGCCCCAATACCATCTTGACACCAGGATGATCATTGGGAGCCACTTCCCAGAACTTTTCAGAGTCTGGCCCACATCCTTTGAATACCAGCTCACATTCCCATTTTTTGTCGGCTTCCGTCATCTCATAGATGTCTTCCACCTTCATGGTTGCCATGATTTCGCCTTTGCGCACCAAGGCCACTTCTTCACCTACTTTGATAGCCTTGGCATCAGCAGCAGACACATCTAGGGTTACCGGTACCGGCCAGAAGGTGCCGTCGGTCAAGAGCATTTTTTCGCAAACGCTCTTCCAGTCGGCCTTAGACATGAATCCATTCAGGGGCGAAAAACCACCAATGCCCATCATGATCAGGTCGCCCTTGGCGCGGGAAGAAATCTCAATCTGCTTAAGGCCTGCCGCTTTTTTCTTTTCATCTTCCAGGGCTTTCCCTTCCAGCAGGCAGCAAACCAGACCTTTGCCGCCGTGAGGAGCTACCAGTTTGGACATTGTGAAATCCTCCGTTTGTTGGTTATAAAATCATCCCACTGCACGCCGTTGGGCATGGGTTAACTATGTTCGCGATGTATTTTGTGAATAATCTAACAAAAAGTCAACCACTAAGCTACATTTTCTGCATTAAAACGGCACATCGTCCATACTAGACGCCTCAGAAGGGAATGCCGGTCCCATATCCTCTTCCGCCTGCTGGTGAGGACGGCGTTCATCGCCACGGGACGCACGATTTCCGTGCATGGCGTTACCGCGTGGGGGCTGCGAGCCTGCAAAATCCTCGTCATAGCCATGGTTACCATCACGGTCGTTTTTACGATCCAGAAACTGCACTCGAAGTGCCTTGATTTCTGTGGTGTAACGGTCCTGCCCCTGCTGATCCTGCCATTTGCGAGTTTGCAGGCTGCCTTCCACATATACGAGACTGCCCTTGGTCAGATAGTTGGCACAGTTCTCCGCTTGTCGCTGAAATACGGAAACACGATGCCATTCGGTGCGGTCAACCTTATTTCCGTCACGATCTGTGTAAGATTCGTCAGTGGCCACATTGAGCGTGGTGACTGGGGTGCCGTTTTGTGTGTACCGCAGTTCTGGGTCACGTCCCAAGCGACCGATGATCATGACTTTATTCAACATGGCGATTACTCCTGAAGGAAAGGCTGTGCGTTTCTACATTCAGTCCACGTAGTTTTGCTCCAGCGTGTCGAGCACGTTTTCAAGTGCATCACTGAGCCTGTTGGCCTCTCGCGGATTCCAGTCACTCAACATTGTTTCCAGCTCTGTTTTGATGCGGGCTGCTTCGTGTATACCAGGACCAAGGGCCTTCTTCCGCGCCTCGGACCACGGAAGAAATTTCAGCCCGTCGTCCAATGCACGCACCATTTCCAGCACACCGCGCCGTTCATGCTTAATAGGTATGCTGAAAGCAAGTTCTGCAAGGCGCGGCCACAGTTCCTCCAGCAAATCCTCGTTCCAGGTGACAGCGCTGACACGAATTTGCAGTGCTTTGCCCATGAGCTTCCTCGGTAGTTGTATGGAGTTATGGGATCAATCTCTTTCTGTCCATTCGGTCTGCACACGCATAATGACGTCCTGAATGGCTGGCAGCTGATCCTGCGGGCAGACACCAATAAGCGGGGAACCTGCATCAATATTTTCATTATATTTAAAATACACGGAATAAATCACACCAGAGGGGCCGGAATAATGCAGAGGCACCTCTCGCTTCATGCGTGACATAATGAGCAGCTCCATACCCTCGCGTACGGCTACGGAATGCGCGTCTGAAGCACGTATCTTTTTGTCAACGTCAGGCGTGAAATAATATTTGGCCCTTTCGGGAGCTGGAAAAAGATATAATGCCTTGCGCAGAATAATGTGTTCAACCTCAGCGCGTGTTAAAGGATGGCGCACCACAGCGAGAGAAGTACCTGCTTCTACAAAACGGCCTTCCAGTTCGGTATGGAGAACGCTGATTTCACCCTTTTCGCCTGCATAAATGGGTTTAGGATTACGCTCGCGTTCCAGTGTGGCGATGAGTGTACCCGGCTTCTCTTTCCACTGGCCCTGCGGGCCTTGAACCTTGTCACCCTGGCGGATGTCCGCAAACGTCACCGTACCCGTATGCGGTGTCTTGATTGTGATTTCGCGGAATGGTTGTGCCTTTATTTCATCCAGTACTACAGAAATGTCTAACATGAACTGTCCTTTCACTCAGGAACACATTACGGAGCTTTCATGCATATGCGCATTCAGAGGCAGAGCGCCGATTTAGCGGTAATACAGATTGCGTCCACCAATGGTCAGCAGCGCCTGTTTGAGGTTGGCGCGGATTTCTCTCCTGTCCCAGATGCCCTGAATATGCCCACGGGAAAGAGCGCGATAGGAACGATGGTACTTGGGAGGAATATCCATGCCCGTGGTTTCCTTTATAACACCCGGCCCAGCAAAACCAATGTTGGAGGAACGCACTGCAAACTGGTACGGGGAACAGCCAAGGAAACTGGCCACCGGACCAGCAAAGGAATTGGTGTCGTACAGCACCATATACAGACCGCCGGATTCAATGTACCGCCGCACAGCCACCGTGCAGCGTGGCATCTGAATGACACCGTGCGTGCCCTCTTGGATGCGTATACCCGCCGTGCCATGCACATAGGCGAGAAAAGGGTAGCGTTTTTTTTCTGCACGCTGGGCAGCCTCTACAAATTTGTAACCTTCGGCAGCGCCAACGGAACCACCACGGAACGTGCCCATGAGCATGGCCACCACAAGCTTGATGTTGTCTATGCGCGCCTCAAACGTCATGCAGCCGCTCTTGGACTTCGTCTTTTTCTGAGCAGCAAGAATGCGGTCATCAAAACCGGGAAAGCCCAAAGGATTGCCCGCTTCGATTTCGCTATTGAATTCAAAGACGGAACCCAAATCAAAGACGTTTTTCACATACCATTCCGGTTCCATAGGAAAATGGTAACCGCAGTGACTGCATACACCGGCAAATTCGGCAAACAGATCAGGCCCCCAAAGATCCAGACAGCCGTAAGCAGCGCTGTTGGGGCAAGTGACAGCCCGGTCAATCTTGTAGCGGGGAGAAAGGTAGTTCCACATCTTTCGCTGCCCTTCGCCAGACCAGCTAGAAAGTGCTGTCAGATCCTGGGTACTGCCAGCATCGCTCTTGGCATTGGGCAGTTTGCGGGTAAGCCTTCGCCAGGGAGCAAGCAGCCGGCCCTTAAACACATCCCATTCATTTCCCATCTCTTCCATGAAGGTGCGGATGCGACGCTGATGCTTGCGATAGAAATCATATTTGAAACGTACCCAGGGTTTGCTAGCCCAGTCCCAGGTGGCCACGGCCATCTTAGTGAAAAAGGGGCGCCGGTCACGCGCAGCCAACCGCGAGAGACGAAGAAACTTTTGCTGCCGGTGTGCCAGGAGGCGGTCCTTGGCTGCTGCAGAAAGCCCCCATCTGGTATACATTTCATCCAGATTGGCATCGGGCTTGCGTATGCGTGCCATAGCCAACCCTTTGAGAACAGGCAGTGTGCGCGTGGAGATGACCACCTCGTCCGTCGCCCGCAGGACTTCCTGGCGCAGATGGCGAAAGAAATCAAAATGCCATGGTCGCGCCCCCAGCGGCGGTTCCTGTACTACACGGTCAATATAGCCAAACCTCAGGTTATCCTGTGCTGTGATTTTAAGATTATGGGCACACTGCTCGATAAGTTCCGGTGTGGCACGTTCGCCTGCTTTAAGATGACCTTCAATGGCAGCCGCCCCCTCTGGTGAGATTACCGAATAGTAACCGTGAGAGAGCATAAGCCGCTTATCGGCAAGACCGATGGCCTCCGCTCCGCCAGAGCCCCCCTCAGAAATAACAGCGATCACGGGAACGCGCAGGCCCGCCATACAGTAGATGTTGCGGGCTATCTGTTGCGCAGCGCCTGGATAGTCTTCAATGGGAAAGGAGCCTGGCGTGAATATATAGGTATGGATGGGAATGCCCTCGGTTTCTGCCACGCGCATATACTGGCGCGCCTTTGCGTTACCCCAGGGTTTGACCGAACCGCCGTTACGGTATTCCGCCCCATGGCCCTTTTCCTGCCCTATGACCATTACGGACTGTGTGTAGGTTTTCTTACCCCTGCGACGGGTGATGACTGCGCGTGCAATGAGCATGCCCGGGTCTAGGCTGTATTCATCCTGCCCGCCTACTTCCGTAAAATTATCGTAGACGTTCTCCAGAATGTCACGCAGGCAGATACGCTGAGGGTGACGTACAATGCGCACTCTGTCCATGGCGGTGATGTTGTCTTCAAGACGTCGCTCCACATAGCTGAACAGGTCTTCCACCGATGCAAGTTCGGCATAAGGGTCTTCAAGGGCTTCTGCGCGGACCCGTTCGGCAAAAGCCAGAAGCTTTTCTTCCAAAAGCTCTGCATTGTCCCGGTGCTTGCCTGCAAAAATATCATTGAGGTAGGTAAGCCTGTCGCGTAGGTTCTGGATACGTTTTTCGATATTATTGTCCATAGCGCGTCAATGCCTGTTTGTGCGTTGCCGGGGTGCAGGGTCAGAAACGCAAAATGCGTTCAGTGCTCGTTTTGAGAAAATCAACATTGGACTGGAGCGGTTCGCCTGTGGCATTATGGCCGGTGAGCCGTAGATCACGCAAAAATTCCAGCCCGCGTGCTTTGGCCTCTTCCAAATCCTTGCCCCAAACGATGGCCAGAGCCAAATTGGGATCAAATTCCGTGGGAATCTCATACTGTTCATCTGTGGGCACATGCGTCAACATGGTCAACCATGGTTGCGGCTTCCAGGTGAACTGCTCAATATGTCCCACCCAAGGAGTGAAGTTATTATTGGGGTCCTCGGCGATAAGGCGGTATTCGATGCCGAGACCATCAAAGGTGATATCCGCCTGGCCATAACCAAGCGGCTCGCCGAGGCCAATGCGGATCTGCTCGGCTATGAGGTCTATATCCCCCTGCCCGCGCACCCGGGCAATGCGTGCTGAAACACCATTTTCCACCTGAATACGAGTATTAACTTCCATGAGGAATGGATCACCCTTACGCGTGACAATCCATTCCCAGGTACCCACGTTATCGTAACCCACTTTTCGGGCCATAGTCAGGGAATAGTCCACAATATCACGCAGCACCCTATCAGCATCAAAGGTATAGGACAGTGCTTCTGGGGCGAAGCCGGGTGCGACCTCCAGACGTTTCTGGCGCCCTGAAGACTGGATGGAGCAGTTACGTGTGCCAAAATGTACTGGACTGCGTCCGCTGCGGTCGGCAACGATCTGTACTTCCAGATGGTTGAAATCCGTAATACGCTGTTCAATGAGCACACCTTCATCTTTGAATTGTCTGAGGGCATAGTTGCGTATACGCCGATAGACGGAACGAAACTGATCTGGATCGTACACTTCTTCAATGCCCATGCCCCCCCCGCCAGCCGAAGCCTTGACCAGCACCAGCGGATGGTCGATGCCCTGTTGCTCCTGAAATTCAAAGACAGTTTTGGCTATGCGCTCGGCCTCCAATTCGTCATATATGGGACGGTCGGAACCAGGTACGGTGGGTACGTCAAGGCTGCGTGCCAACCGTTTGGTATTGATTTTATCACCGAGTTCACGAATGATCTTCCACGACGGACCAATAAAAATAAGCTTGCGATCGCGTTTGGTCACGCGCCGTGCAAAACGAAAATCCTCTGCAAAAAAGCCGTAGCCTGGATGTACGGCCGTACAGCCTGCCGCGTCAGCAACGGCCATGAGTTCATTGGCGTCATGGTAGGAAGAGACACGGTAAAGGCTCTTTTCTCCCCCCAGTTCGCGTGCCAGACGCACATGACCAGAGGCGGCATCATCTGCCGTATAGATTGCGGTAAATGCTGTACCAAGCTTGCAACAAGCCCGCATGATGCGCATGGCGATCTCGCCCCTGTTTGCCACCAAAATTTTGTGGTCGTGCAAGGGGATATGTTCCTGAGCGTTGTCCACGCTTTTTCCCTCTCATATAAAACATATGACCACGGTCACGATTTTCCCCGCTGTCAGCACATCTGCCACAGGAAGAATCCCCTGCAGATGACGTATCTCTATACAAAGACCGTGCCTGTCTGGTATACGCAAATCCGACAGGAAAATCTACAGGCAAGCCAGACAGGCGAACGCCTGATTTTTATGGCTTCGCACAGCGGGGATCTCACACGTCAATGCAGAAGGGAATTGTATGCAAAATTATGAGGATGTCCAGCGTGCGGCTGCGATCTTGCGTGCTACGCTCGGAATGCCGCATATACCTTGTGTGGCCCCACTTGGCATAGTGCTGGGCACGGGTCTTTCTGGTCTTGCAGATAATCTTGCTGACAGGTGCGTCATACCCTATGCAGCTATACCGGCTTTCCCTTTGGCCAGTGTTGAAGGGCATGCCGGAGCCTTTATGTGGGGACGTATTGCAACACAAGGCGACGATGGTAAGAACTCTGGCTGCCTTGTGCTTTTACAACAGGGACGCTGTCATCTCTATGAGGGGCGCAGCCCAGCAGAGGTGTGCATGGGGGTGCGCGTCATGGCGGCCCTGGGCGTGAAAACCCTCATTATCACTAATGCCGCAGGAGCACTTAACCCGAACTTTACTGTTGGGGACATCATGTGCATAACGGATATTATCAACCATACGGGCGTTTCCCCATTAACAGGGGCTAACTGCGACGCCTGGGGGCAGCGTTTCCCAGACATGAGTGCTCCATTGGACGCGAATCTGCGTGCTCTCGCTTTGGAAACATCTACCCTGCTGGGTATCAGGCTGGAGCGTGGTGTCTATATCGGCGTACACGGACCAGAGATGGAAACTCCCGCAGAGACGCGCATGTACCGGCAGTGGGGGGCTGACGCTGTGGGCATGAGCACTGTGCTGGAGATTATTGCCGCACGGCATCTGGGCATGGCAGTACTTGGTCTTTCGTGCCTAACAAATAAAAATCTGCCGGACTGCATGGTTCCCACCCCACTTGACGAAATCCTGGCTGTTGCGAAAAAAACAGGCAAAAAACTGGCTCAACTTATCCGCACCTTGGTGACAAAACTCTGATTTTTGCGTACAACGCCGCCCGTACATTCTTTAGCCATCGCAGGAAGACCCCATGCAGCACAATGAATCTCTTCGCAACGTCGCCATTATCGCCCATGTTGACCACGGCAAAACCACCCTCGTGGATGGTCTCTTCAAGCAGGGAGGAGTATTTCGCGCCGACCAGCAGGTGGATGACCGCGTCATGGATAAGATGGATCTGGAACGGGAACGCGGCATCACCATTGCCGCTAAGAACTGTGCCGTCACCTGGAAGGGAGTGAAAATCAATATTATTGATACACCCGGCCACGCTGACTTTGGGGGAGAGGTGGAGCGCTCTCTTTCCATGGCCACAGGGGCCATACTTTTGGTGGATGCTTCAGAAGGCCCCCTGCCGCAAACACGGTTTGTGCTGCGTAAAACATTGCAAGCCGGACTGCCCGTTGTAGTGGTGATCAACAAAATCGACCGCAAGGACGCCAGACCGCAGGAAGTGCTCAACGAAATATATGACCTCTTCATTGATCTGGATGCCGACGAGGAGCAACTGGAATTTCCAGTGCTTTATGCCATTGGTCGCGAAGGCGTTGCCATGAACTCTCTCGACGATCCCCGTAAGGACCTCACTCCATTATTTGAGGCCATCATCAAGCATATTCCCGGCCCTGTCCATGACCCTGAGCAACCTTTTCAGATGCTTGTTGCAGATCTGGACTATTCCGACTATCTGGGGCGGCTTGCTGTGGGGCGCATCATGCACGGTACAGTGTATGCCAAGGAAGCCTTGGCTTGCATCGGAGAGGATGGGCTCCCACGCCCCCTGCGCGCCACCAAACTGCAGGTCTATGATGGCCTTCAGGTTGTGGAAGTTCCGCAGGCCAATCCCGGCGATATTGTGGTCATGGCTGGTATTGAGGATGTGACCATCGGAGACACCATTTGCACAAGGGAAAACCCACGCGCCCTGCCGCGTATTCGTGTGGACGAACCAACAGTTTCCATGCGTTTTGGCATCAATACCTCTCCCTTGGCCGGTCGTGAAGGCAAAATTGTGCAGAGCCGCGCCATTTGGGATCGTCTTGTCAAGGAGACACTGCGTAATGTAGCCGTGCGTGTGGAGCATACAAGTGACAACGACGCATTTTTAGTCAAAGGACGCGGGGAATTCCAGATGGCCATCCTCATTGAGACCATGCGCCGCGAAGGCTTTGAACTTTCTGTAGGACGACCAGAGGTTATCCTTAAGAAGGATGCCAGTGGCAAGACCCTGGAACCCATTGAACGTCTGTACGTGGACTGTGACGAGGTATTCATGGGTGTTGTTACGGACAAGCTCGCCCAACGCAAGGGGCGCATGTGCAACTGCGTCAACAATGGCACGGGCCGCGTGCGCCTGGAGTTTTCCGTACCTTCGCGCGGGCTTATCGGCTATCGCGACGAATTTCTGACTGACACCAAGGGCACAGGCATCATGAATTCCTATCTGGAAGGCTATGAGGAATGGCGGGGTGACTTCCCCACGCGCTATACGGGTTCCATTGTTGCTGACCGTGCGGGCAGCGCCGTTGCCTATGCCCTGTTCAATCTGGAACCACGAGGCGTACTCTTTGTGGAGCCGGGCGACCCTGTGTACGAGGGAATGATCGTGGGTGAACACAACCGCGATAACGATATTGATGTCAACGCTACCAAGGAAAAGAAGCTCACCAACCTGCGTGCGGCCGGCAAAGATGAGAACGTCATCCTCACTCCTGTGAAAAAAATGACCCTGGAGCACGCCCTGCACTTTGTGCGTGAGGATGAACAGGTAGAGGTGACGCCCCAGTCCATCCGTCTACGTAAAACAGAACTCTCTGCCCTGAAACGCTACCAGACAGCCGGTAAGAAAGCCATGGGCAAACTGTAGCGAAAAATACAGCATCCTTCATGCGAAATCGGCCAGCAGGGCATCAAGGCTCAAGGCTGGCAGTGAATGCTCACGCAACTTCGTCAAAAGCCGTATGCTTGCTTCCAACAAATGAGGTGAAGAAACCCCGTTGCGTATGGAGCTGTGCACTTCCAGAAAGGCGGCAAGATTATCGCAGATTTTTATAAGCTGACCGTCCTTGGGGTCAAGCTCATCGCGGTTGTACTGCGTTAGGGCAACAAATCCATCTACCTTGCGTATCTGCCCGTTTTCACAGACACACTCCTGAAATTCCGATCCCACGGTCAGCCCCAGATAATAACTTATGCGGGTGACAAGAGAGGTAAAGCCCTCGGCTCTGAGCGGGGCAAAAACGCGACGCTCCAGCTCGCTGGCCTCAAAATCTTTGATGAGCTGGGGTAATTCTGAGGTAGATTGCTTGACCGGCGAGATGATGTCCCGCGTCAGTACTTCAGGCAGGTCATGGAAGAGACCGCAAAAGAAATTATTGCACGCCCGTGCGGGGCATGCAGCCACCGCCAAACTGAAAATATAGGCATAGGCTGCCACAATGAACATATGGCCCAGTACGGAGGTAGCCGGTATGCGTGGGGCCTGGGTCCAGCGGGTCTGGAAGCGCAGCTGCCCACAGAGGTTTGCCAATCGTGCCAGCGCCGTACCCGGCGTGCGCATGGCTGCAAGGCCTAGCAGCTCCGTAAAGATATCCAGCCTGTCAGGGAACGACTGCCCGATATCGCCCATCTCTTCATCAAAGGGAGCGTTCAAAGGTTCAATAAGTCTAAATTCCCACTGAGAGGCAAAAAGATGGGCTGCAGTAAGTATGCGTCGGGCTGGCGTATCCGTATCCGGCGTGGCGTGCCACCGGCATAGACGTTCCCAGAAGGGTCCCAACGGAGCGAGGGCCGGCTCCAGACATGAGAGCACATGTTCTGTAAGACGTTGAAACTGTTTTGGATTTTTTTTGATCCTGTAAAAAATCGGGGGTTTTACATCAGTAATGATTAGCCGGTAAAAATAGTCAAACAACCCTCCCTCTATAACCTCGCTGGCCAAGGCCACACGCTGGGCCGGAGGTAAATTTTGCGAATTCTCATGCCAGAGTACGCAGGCCAATAACATCTTGTGGGCCTGCTTATCAATTTCCAACAACTCCACAGGCCGGAGTTTGTCGTTCCAGCGCAGGAGATACGCACCGGAAAAGATAAGCTGCAAAAGATTCTTGCGGATAGTGACCATAATCCTCCCAATGAGTATATTGGGATAAACTATAGGGAGGAGCAGGCGGAATTTCAAGTTATGCTCAAGCGTGTCATGGTGTTATGAAATTGCTATGTTTTTCCACTTCATTGCACTACACGCTTGACAGCATGACGCATGTGGTATAGCAAAAAATTTCTTTGCGGTACTGCAGCTATCCCCGTTTGGCGACGTATCGTGCTAGAAAGTGGTATGCGGCCTTATATTGCCGTTGATATTTGCCAGAGATGAGGAGTCATTATTCCATGAAGACGTTCAGCCCCACCCCCAAGGACATCAACCACCAGTGGTATGTGGTTGACGCTCAGGATCAGGTGCTTGGCCGTCTGGCAAGCCAGATTGCCCACCGACTGCGCGGGAAGCACAAACCAGAATTTGCCCCGCACATGGACAACGGGGATTTTATTGTGGTTGTCAACTGTGAAAAGATCAAGGTTACCGGCACTAAGCTGACGCAAAAAAAATATTATCGCCATTCTGGCTGGGTGGGTGGTCTCAAGACCACGAGCCTGAATGATATGCTTGCGCAGACGCCTGCCCGGGTGCTTGCTGCCGCTGTGCGCGGCATGCTGCCCAAGAACCGTTTGGGTCGCGCTATGTTAAAGAAACTCAAGATCTATGCCGGGCCGGAACATCCACATACGGCCCAGAATCCCCAACCACTGACGCTGCCGCATTAAGGAGATAGGCATGAGCGAGAAATTTGAATACGGCACAGGTCGTCGCAAGACTGCAACGGCCCGCACCCGCGTATATGCCGGCTCTGGCAGCATTACCGTGAACGGTCGTGCCTTTGAGGAGTACTTCCCACGCAAAACCCTGCAAATGATTATTCGCCAACCGCTTGTCCTTACCAAGCTGGCCGACAAGCTTGATGTGCACGTCAATGTGGCAGGTGGCGGTGTGGCCGGACAGGCCGAGGCTGTACGCCACGGTATATCCCGTGCCCTGTTGCAGGTGGATCCAGCGCTGCGCCCCCTGCTCAAGAAGGCAGGGTTCCTTACCCGCGATGCCCGCAAGAAAGAACGCAAAAAATACGGTCTTCGTGCCGCACGTGCCCGGTACCAGTATTCAAAGCGTTAATGTACTTCTTGGGAACAGCAATTTGTGTTTCCATATTTTGGGCGGGCCTCTGGCCCGCTTTTTTTAGGAATTAATTCTTATTAGGCAACTATGAATATCGACATTGACGCTCCATTGCCCCTGTTGACCTACAGGTATGCTCATGAAAGCACACAGGCCACTATCGGCTATTTTTCCTGTCTGCCTCCCGATGATATGGATACGGAAGCTGCACTGCAACGGCTTGAAGCCGCCCCTATGGACGATTTTCTCCACCTGCATTTGCTGCGGCATCTGATGGAAAAAGATGTAGCGAACTTGCGCGATGTTGCCACCAGTTGTTATGATGTTGACAGGGATGTCTTTACACGCCCGGTGATGGCAGCCATTCTGGCAGAATGCGCTCTGCTTGCAGCGGGAGACACAAATGACATGGCGCATGCCCTTGCTCAGGTCGGCCTGCCCGCTGATGCGGCACATCGTCTGGCAGCCTGGAGTCCCACGGTGCATTTACGGGCGTACTCTCTGCCGAACCATGCTGCTGCAGCCGCGTGGAGCGTATTTTTTCGTCGTAATATCTGCGAGCACCGTTCACTGCCCGCGCCAGATGAAGTGAGTATTCCGCCACTGTTTACGAAAGCAGAGATAGACAGTCAGGTCGAGCAGCTCAAAAAATATTCAGGCAGCATGGCAAGAATGTATGCAAGCATGGCTAAAAATCCCGGTCCTATCGTATCACGGCCTCTCGCCCAGCAGACCTATCTGCGTGCACTGGATGCCCTGATGGAAAACGGTTTTTTGGATGGCCAGGAGATGCGCCATGAGGCTTCGCTGTCGCCCATCGCCCTGCTGCGCGACTGGCAGGTAAATCTATGCGTGGAAAATGGTGCTCTGCAACACCTATTGAAGGGCAAAGCCACTGCTTACGGACGTGGCCTGTCGCTGGCCGCAGCGCGGGCATCCTATGCCATGGAAATAGTGGAACGTGCCAGTGCCTATGTAAGTGTGCAACCCGGGGACGGCACAGCTGCACATGCCGGCAGCATCTCCGACCGCAAGCACCAGCTGACGCTGAGGCGGGCGCGGCGCAGCGAACTTATAGCGGAGGGCCTTGTTGTTCTGGATCCAGACTGCCTCCCCCTGGACGTTCCGTACAATGATGCACCTCTGCACTGGCTTCCTGCTGTAAGCACAAGGGGCGAAAGGGTACTTGTGCCTGCCCAGGCGGTTTTTTTATTTTGCAATCTGGACGAGCCCTCACTCTTTCAGGCCAGCGGCTCCACAGGACTTGCCGCTGGAAACACCATGGATGAAGCCATGGTTGCGGCACTGACGGAGATTGTAGAACGCGATGCCGAAGCCACTACACCATTTGTGCGCGCACAATGTTTTGTATTGCAAAGCCGCGATGCGCGCATCCAATCCCTGCTGGATGATTATGCCAACTGCGGTATTCATGTACAGTTTCAGGATATTACCACAGAGCTGGGACTACCAGCTTATCAGTGCTTTGTACAAGGGCAGGATGGCAATGTGGCCCGAGCCACGGCAGCCAGTTTGAGTGGCCCTCAGGCCGCACTGTCTGCTCTTACAGAAACTCCCTGGCCATACTCCACAACCCAAACCACCCTACCCCACCCTTCCGGACCTGGGCTTTCCGGATTGCCAGTGCGCATGCTAGAGGATCTGCCAGACTACAGCCTTCCATCGGCTGCGGCCAACCGACGGTTGTTGGAAGGACTTTTCCTCGCTCAAGGCAAAGAACCATTGTATATTGATATCACCCGATCAGATTTAGATATCCCCGTGGTACGGGCTATTGTGCCCGGTCTTCAATTAACTCCAGACTTGGACAGATTCTCTCGCCCCTGCCTACGTTTGTTCGCCCGCTATGCCGCCCTTTTCAGGTGAGAATTTCAACGGGATGCTCAGGTAATGCTGACCGTTGCCAAGCAAATTCCGTTGCAGGGAAGGGACAAGTGGGATACGATAAAAAAAAAGGGCCGGGATTATCCTGGTGAATGCATAACCCCATGGAGGCAAGGATGAAACTGGGTATCTTTTTTGCTGCGCTGGCAAGTGCTGCGTTGTGTTTTAGTGCGCCTGGCCACGCACAGGCTGTTGACGCCACGCCCATAAAAATTGGCGTTTATCTTCCATTGACCGGACAAAATGCTTTTGGTGGTCAGCTGGAACTTGAGGGCGTTCGTCTCGCCCAGAAAGAGATGCCCACGGTTCTCAACCGTCCTGTGGAACTGGTCGTTGTAGACAATAAGTCAGACAAGGTTGAAGCAGCCAATGCCGTAAAACGTCTTGTTGAACGGGACAAAGTCGTAGCTCTCATCGGCTCCTATGGATCTTCGCTGGCCATGGCCGGTGCAGAAGTAGCTGAAAAGGCTATGATTCCCGGCGTGGGCACCTCCTGCACCAATCCACTGGTGACACAGGGCAAAAAATACTATTTCCGAGCATGCTTTATTGACCCTTATCAGGGAGCGGCTGCAGCCACCTATGCATTTGACAACCTTGGTTTCCGTAAGGCTGCCGTGCTTATGGATATGACCAATGACTATGCTGTGGGTCTTTCAAGCTTCTTCTCCCGTTCATTCAAAAAGCTGGGAGGTACCGTTCTGGCCACTCTCAAGTATAGTTCAGGAGATCAGGATTTTACCGCGCAGTTGACTGAACTGATAGCAAAGAAGCCCGATATTGTCTTTATGCCAGCCTATTTTGCTGAGGGTGCCATTATTATGAAGCAGGCCCGCGAACTGGGTGCGACCTTCCGTCTTATGGGCGCTGACGCCATGGACAATCCTGACACCCTCAAACTGGGAGGCAAGGCTGCGGAAGGTTTTTTACACACCACCTTCCCCTATGACCCGGCCATGCCGAGTATGACAGAGGAAGCCAAACGCTTCACCGAAGCTTGGAAGGCCGCCTATCCTGACAAGGAAACCAACGTGAATGGCGCTCTGGGCTACAATACCTATTTCCTTATCGTAGACGCCATCAAGCGTGCTAATTCCGCAGAACCTAAGGCCATTGCAAAGGCCATGGCCGAAACGAGGGATTTGCCCACGGCCTTGGGCATGCTCTCCATCAATGCTACGCACGATGCAGAAATGCCCGTAGGGATCATTGAGTACAAAAATGGCAAGCGCGTGTACGTGGGTGAGGTGACGCCCAAGTAAGTCCCGATTGCCTGGCCCCGCGGCGGCCCACGCCGCGGGGCGTTTTTTACGTCCTTTGTCTTGCCCTGCTGACTTGCCAGCGCGCTGAGGTGTTCATGAACCTTGACATGTTTTTGCAGCATTGTTTCAATGCCCTTACGCTGGGTTCGCTCTATGCGCTGATTGCCATCGGCTATACCATGGTCTATGGCATTTTGCGACTCATCAATTTCGCTCATGGCGATATACTGATGGTAGGCGCATATTTTGTTTTTTTTGGCACTTTTGCCTTTGGTTGGCCATGGGGTGTGGCTGCTGTAGTTGCCGTGGCGGGTGCGAGCGTACTTGGTATACTGGTGGAAAAGGTGGCATATCGCCCATTGCGCGACGCTCCGCGTATATCTGCCCTTATCAGTGCCATTGCAGTTTCCTTTTTTATTGAAAGTCTGGCCGTAGTAGTGTTTACCGGACAGCCTCGACCTGTGCTTCAGCCAGAATGGTTGATTTCGGAATGGCAAGTGGGAGGGGTGCGCATCCTGCCCCTGACGGCTTTTGTGCCTGCCATGACTATCGTGCTTGTGGCCGTACTACTGTATGTAGTTTACCATACCAAACCTGGCTTAGCCATGCGCGCCATCTCCAAAGATATTGAGACTACGCGCCTTCTGGGTGTCAAGGTTGACAACATCATAGCCCTGACTTTCGGCATCGGTTCGGCATTGGCCGCAGCATCAGGAATCATGTGGGCCTTGAGGTATCCCCAGGTACACCCGTACATGGGTATCATGCCTGGCCTTAAGGCATTCATCGCAGCTGTGTTTGGCGGTATCGGATCTATTCAAGGTGCGGTCATCGGTGGTGTGGCGCTGGGCTTTGTGGAGATCATGACCGTGGCCTTCATGCCTGAACTGTCGGGCTATCGGGATGCATTTGCTTTCATACTGCTGGTGCTTGTGTTGCTGTTCAAGCCCACCGGCTTGCTGGGCGAGAGCATGGAGGAGAAAATTTGATGCGCGTGGACAGAACGACCTTCCTGAGCATCGCGGCCATGCTGTTTTTTGGCCTTGTTCTAACGCAGGCCGAGAGTTTTCTTGGTGACTATCAGATCTACATAGCAAAACTCATTTTCATCAATGCTATTTTGGCTCTTTCACTTAATCTCATTTATGGTTTTACGGGTCTGTTCTCTCTGGGACATGCCGGCTTCATTGCCATCGGAGCCTATGTGTCAGCTCTGTGTATTCTGCCCCCGGAACAGAAGGAAATGATGTGGATTCTTGAGCCCATTATGTGGCCCTTTTCAGAACTGTTCACCCCCTTCTGGGTCTCTGTACTGGCAGGCGGTGCAGTGGCAGCTGTATGTGCCTTTGTGATTGCCGTGCCGGTGTTGCGCCTGGGTGACGATTACCTGGGCATCGCAACACTGGGTTTTGCTGAGATCATCCGCGTTGTCATTGTCAATGCCACACCCATAACGAATGGTTCCCTGGGTATCAAGGGGATACCTGGGCATGCTACGCTGCTCTCCTGCTACGGTTGGACGCTCTTTACACTTATTGTGCTTGCGCGTCTCGTTTTCAGTAATTTTGGCAACGTATTGCGCTGCATCCGTGATAATGAGATCGCTGCTCGAGTCATGGGTATCAACGTATTTCGCTATAAAGTGCTTTCTTTCTGTCTTGGAGCGTTCTTTGCAGGTATTGGCGGTGCGCTGCTGGGAACACATCTTTCTACCATTGATCCCAAGATGTTTAACTTCCTGCTCACCTTTAACGTACTCATGTTTGTGGTGGCCGGCGGCTTGGGGTCCCTGACAGGCAGCTTGCTCGGGGCCACAATTATCACCATACTGCTTGAATGGCTGCGTGCCATTGAAGAGCCCATGAATCTCGGTTTCATAGAGCTGCCGGGCATTCCCGGCATGCGTATGGTTGTCTTTTCTCTTGTACTACTGGCTATCATCCTGTATCGCCGCGAGGGCATCATGGGCACGCGCGAAATCACCTGGAAGCGTCTTGGCGCAGTGTTTGGGAGGGGCTAGGCATGAGTGGATTCATTCTGCCGAAGGAACCTGACTTCCCCAATGCATTGCTTCTAGCCAGAGATGTAACCATGCGTTTTGGCGGCGTAACAGCTGTCAGCGGTCTGGACCTTGCCTTGCCCAAGGGTGCCATTGCCGGCATTATTGGCCCCAACGGTGCAGGAAAGACAACGGCCTTTAATGTGCTTAGCGGTTTTTATATGCCCCAGGAAGGTTCTGTGGTTTTTGATGGCACGGATATACGTGGCAAATCTCCCGCAGAAATATGTCGTATGGGCATGGCCCGTACCTTTCAAAATATCCGTCTTTCGCAGCAGATGACCGTGCTTGAAAATATCATGGTAGGCTGCCATGTACGTCGCCACTGCCCCTGGTGGATGGCCCCCCTGGGCCTGCCGCCATTTTATCGCGAAGAGGAAGCCATCCGTACAAAAAGCCAACAGTTAGCCGAACGCGTGCATTTAGCTGATAATATTGATGATCAGGCAGGCAGCCTCCCGTACGGTGCCCAACGCCGCCTGGAGATTGCGCGGGCCCTTGCCACCGAACCAAAACTCCTCTTGCTGGACGAGCCTGCGGCAGGCATGAATCCTCAAGAAAGCCTGGAACTCATGCATTTCATAGGCAGTATTCGCGACGAGTTTGACCTGACCATTCTACTCATTGAACATGACATGAAGGTCGTCATGGGGGTATGCCAGTATATTTGGGTCATGGAGTACGGTGCCCTCATTGCCCAGGGCGATCCCGATACCATACGTAGCAATCCTGATGTTATCCGGGCATATCTGGGGGAAGACGCCTCATTGGAAAAGGGGCTGTAGAACATCTCACAACAGGTGCGGCAGCATGCTTGAAATTCGCGATCTCCATGTGCGCTACGGCGGTATTCAGGCTGTGCAGGGAGTGAGCCTACACATTCCCCACGGCAGCATTGTCACCCTTATCGGAGCCAATGGTGCAGGTAAAAGCAGTATTATCCGTTCCATTGCGGGCCTGAACAAATCTGTCAGCGGTGATATTTTGTTTACGCGTAAGGAGGGGAATTCTCCGATCTCGCTCATAGGCCTTAAGCCAGAAGACATGGTACGCCGTGGCATATCCTTGTCACCTGAAGGACGACGCATCCTGCCCCATCTGACAGTGGAAGAAAATCTGCAGCTGGGTGCATATTCGCGCTCGGACAGTGCGGGTATTTCCTATGATATGGAGCAGGTGTACGGCTTGTTCCCCCGCCTCAAGGAACGGAGCTGGCAAAAAGGGGGTACACTTTCCGGAGGTGAACAGCAGATGCTGGCTGTTGGCCGTGCCCTTATGAGCCGTCCCGACCTGCTTATGCTGGATGAACCATCATTGGGTCTGGCCCCTCTGCTGGTACACGAAATTTTTGCTATCATTCGCCGCATCAACGAGGAAGGCAAGACTGTTCTACTGGTGGAACAAAATGCCTTTGCAGCCCTTTCCGTGGCTAATTATGCCTATATTCTCGAAGTAGGCCGCGTGGTGTTGGAGGGACCCGGCAAGGAATTGCTGGAAAACCCCAAGGTCAAAGAAGCCTACCTTGGCGGCTGATGCCTCCATTTTCTAACCCTGTATCGGGAGATATCATGCGCTACACACAATTTTTAGTGGCGGTGCTCATGCTGTTCCTATCATCTGCAGTAAGTCAGGCCGCACCTGGGGAAGATCGTCTTCTAACGCGTCTTCCCAATGGCCTTCGTGTCTGCATTATCAAAGACTCACGTTTTCCTCTGGCGGCTACACGCCTTTATGTGCGCACCGGTTCGGCCAACGAAGACCTGAAACAAGCTGGCATCAGCCACCTGCTGGAACATATGGTCTTCAAAGGGACAGATCATCGTCCTAAAGGACAGATATCCCGCGAAGTAGAAGCCCTAGGTGGCTACTTAAACGCGGCAACGAGCTTTGACAAAACTTGGTATATTACTGATATGCCCGCCGCACACTGGCGAACAGGCATGGATGTGGTCAAGGAAATGGCCTTCCAGGCTTCGCTGGACGCGCATGAACTCGAGGCGGAGAAAGCGGTGGTCATATCTGAACTTGAAAGAGATCAGGATTCCCCCAACCATCGCTTATTTGAGGCACTGCAGACGTCAGCCCTGCACCATACGCCCTACGGACGTCCCATTATCGGTTTTACAGAGACTGTACGTGCCATTACTGCCGATGACTTGCGCGCTTATGTGCGTCGTTGGTACCAGCCGCAAAACATGCTGTTGCTGGTGGCCGGTGATATTGACCCGCAGGCCGTACTGGAACATGCCACTGCGCTATTCGGCGATCTCGTCAATACACAGGAATTTTCTGTACCGACACCCATGGATATTCAAAAAGCCCCCGGTGGCCCCCGCGTGGAAGTAGTGCGCGGCCCCTGGAACAAAGTCTATCTAGGGCTGGCTTTTCCAGCTCCCGCCCTGACGGATGTACGTTCCGTAAGTCTGGATGTGCTCTGTTATGTCTTGGGAGGAGATAGCTCTTCTGTGTTGCCGCTAGCCTATATGTATGACAAGCGGCTTGTAGACCAAATTGACATGGGCAATATGAGTTTAGCCCGTGGGGGTATGCTTTACCTGACAGCCACTCTGGCACCAGAAAACCTGAAAGAATTCTGGGACAGCCTCACGACGCGTTTGGCTAACGTCAAAGCCGCCTCCTTCAAACCGGATGCACTAAAACGAGCTCGCTATAATCTTGAGGATGCCATGGACCGCTCTGCTGAAACGCTTACGGGACTTGCTTCTTGGGCGGGGGCGGTACAGTTTGATATGGGCGGCGACCAGATGGAGCAAAACCTGCGCTTTGCTCAACGTCATGTGGATACCGACGAGGTGCAACAGGCCATCAGCCATTGGCTCAACCCATCGCTTATCCGTGTGCGTGTGCTGGCCCCAGAGAATATTGCCCTTCCAGATCTTGAAGCCATATTGCAGAAAAACTGGCCGGATCTTTCCATATCTCCAGTCCAGCCTGCACTGGGAACTGCCAGGGGGCAGCGGGAAAAGTTGCATCTGGGGGGAGGGCGTACACTCGTTCTCCTTCCTGACGATACCGTGCCGTATGTATCTTTTGACTTTATGCAGCCAGGCGGCAATGCCCTGTTGGCTCCCCGGCAACAGGGCCTGGCAGAACTGACCGCCCGCACGTTGACGGAAGGGTGTGGCAAGATGGATGCGCCAGCTCTCGGGCGATATTTGGCGAACAGGGCAGCGGCACTGGAGGCAAAAGCTGGCATACAGTCGTTTACTGTATCACTGACAGGCCCCTCTCGTTTCAATACAGATTATTTATCCCTTCTGGGCGACGTACTGCGCAAGCCGCGGTTGGAAGAGAAGGATGTGCGCCGTAAGGCAGAAGATGTCAAGGCAGCTATCCGCCAACGAGCAGACAAGCCCACGGCCTTTCTGTTCTCTCGCCTTGGGCCTTTCCTTTATCCTGGAGGACAAGTTTATGGGTATGATCCCCTGGGAACGGAGGCAGCACTTGATGCCTTTACAGTAGCAGATGTGCGTGCTTTTTGGAAAAAACAGTTGATCCAACCCTGGACTCTCTCTGTTGCTGGAGATTTTGACCGTGATGCTGTGCTTGCTTTTGCCAAAAGCTTGCCTGTGCCAGAAAAGGATTCTTTCAAGCTTACAGCACCTACATGGGGTTCGCAAAAAAAGTTGGATCTGCACATGCCGGGTCGTAATCAGGCCCATGTCTTGCAGGCTTTTAAGGCCGTTCCTGTAACACATGCCGATGCACCCGCTCTTTCCCTGTTGCAGGCGGTGCTTGCCGGACAAAGTGGACTGTTGTTTACCAGGCTGCGTGATGACCAGGGGCTGGGCTATGTGGTCACAGCCATGTATAATGGCATGGCTGAGACAGGACGCATGGTCTTTTACATTGGCACAACGCCCGACAGAGTGGAACAGGCCCAACAGGGCTTTGCCTCTATTATTGCAGAGCTCAAAAGCAAGCCCTTGCCAACGGAATTGTTGCAGGCCGGAGCGAACAGCCTGCTAGGCAACTACCTCCGGGGACGGCAGAGCCTGGCCTCCCGTGCAGGTGAAGCTGCTACTGAAGTGACACTGAACCTTCCCGAAGGCTTTGAACAGTCTATTATTGATCGTGCCGGAAAGCTTACACCGGAAGACCTTTTGATCGTTGCGCAGAAATATCTCAGAGAGGATGCGCGTTATGATGTGACGTTACTGCCATAGGTCGATCATTGGCTCTGATTGTACAGCGCCGCGTACACAGTACATGCAAAATTACAGCTGCTCCCGTAATCGCAGACTTAAGCTCTGATTAGGGGAGCAGCATTTTTTTTGTTAAAACAGTATGTTAAAAAAATATGTAAAAAATTCAAAAAATATTCAATGAAATTTTTCGCAGCTGGAGCGCTTCCGGGAAATGTCAAGCGTGAGACACCATTGATTTGTGCTTTTCTCCCTTGAAATAGCTCTAGTCAGAGATTATCTTGATCATTTGCAGGGGTAAAGAAACGGCTTTCTTTATGCTACAATGCATACTGCGACTCGCTCTATTAACCCCAAAAGCTACAGCATAAAAATCATAAGTAAAGACACTGTATTGGCATGTGACTAGGAACGCTTTTTTACAACTCTCGTTGACACAGGCCAGTCCTTTTGAGATTTTCTAGAAGTTGTCTGCAAACCGGATTTGCTCACACTTTAGGGAAGAGATAATGCCGCGTATCTGCTGGCGGGATGCTGTGTTCTTGCAGCTAGATGCTTTGCTGGTTCAAATATTTTTTGTCTGGAGACGTAACCATGCTTACCGACATCATCAAGCGGGACGGTACGGAAGTCCCCTTTGATTCTGTCAAAATCCTCAATGCCATCACCAAGGCCAACAAGGCTGTAGCTGGTGAGGACATGTCGCCGACCGACCTTTTGTATGTCACCGAAAAAGTGTGCAAGGTCCTGGACGAACGTGGTCTAAAGCATGTGGAAGAAATCCAGGACGTTGTCGAGGAAACCCTGATCCGTTTTGATTACGCAAAAACGGCAAAGGCCTATATTCTTTACCGTGCTGAGCATACGAAGATCCGTAATGCGGAATCGTATCTCATGGATATCTACAAAAAGCTGACCTATTCCCCGGCCATTAAGGAAGATATCAAACGCGAAAATGCCAATATTGACGGTGACACGGCTATGGGAACTATGCTCAAGTATGGTTCCGAAGGCTCCAAGTTTTTCATCGACAACTATATCCTGCCCAAAGATGCGTCGGCCGCTCATATCAATGGTGACATTCATATTCACGATAAAGATTTTTACATGCTCACGGAGACATGTTGCCAGATAGATCTTATTCCTTTGTTCAAAAATGGTTTTTCCACGGGGCATGGGCATTTACGGGAACCCAACTCCATTGAGAGCTATTCCGCCCTGGCCTGCATTGCTATTCAGGCCAACCAGAACGAAATGCATGGCGGGCAAAGTATACCGCATTTTGACTATGCCATGGCAGACGGTGTTATCAAAACCTATCGCAAGGAATATGAACGTGCTTTTACTGCGGTTTTGCGTATCGCCGGGGGCCTGGGGGAAAAAGAGGCTGTGACGCAGACCCGTCAATGCATGGGCCGTCTGGCAGAGTGCCCACGCATGGGTTCTATCGACGCCTATGGAGAAAAGCTCGTTGCGGCGTGTCCTGACCAGATGCGTGAACTTGTGGCACGGGCGCACGCCTATGCCGTTGAGGAGGCTCTAAAATATACTGAACGGCGTACCTAC
>JAFTDG010000046.1 GCA_017454325.1 Desulfovibrio sp.
CTCTTTACGACAAAACGCCGTGAACAGGCCGGATGGGGTATGCGTGACATTATTACTTCTCCTCTGCGAGAGCCCTTGGCTGCACCAGACGTAGCCCATGCCTTGACCAGCTCGTGTAGAGAGCAGATCGTATTGAATTGTTTAGATTAAATATAATACGCTGCTACAATGTATCCTGCAAGGGGGAAAGTGAGCACAATCCCTGTCCATTTTGATGCATTTGGTGCTTCAGCAGGATTTATCTCCTTTATTCCACTTGAAACAATCAAGGTGAACAGATATTAAAAAGAATATACTCATAAAGTCATGGTTAGGTACTGCCCCATGCGTCGTCGAATACCCCTTATCCTCGCCTGTCTTTGTATAGTGACGCTTTTTGCCACGCTGGCCTACCTTATCAATCAATCCGTTGTGCAGCATGGGGTCAATTCTATTGAAATGGATCAGGCCGAAAGCGATATGAACCAACTGCGCAGCTATTTGCGCATGGCAGAACTGCGCATGCGGCAGCATATGCTGGACTGGGCCTGCTGGGATGAAGCCTACCAGTTCATGGATGACCACAACAGTGAATTTATCGCCAATAATTTTGACCAAAGCCTTCTCAGTGAATTGCATCTTTCCGGTGCCGCGTTTTACGATTTGTCTGGCGAACAAATAGTTTTTGTGGATGGTACTGCGCAGCTGCATGGGGTGGCCTGGCTGGCAGAGGAGGAGGCTGTTTTCAGACAGCTGGCGGAAAAAATTGTGCATGGCGGAGTTGATTCACTGGAAGGGTATATCAACGTGGGTGGTAAAGGATTGGTTGTTGCTGCGCACAAAGTCTATGACGGAAACAAATTCAGGCCGCCCAAAGGGCTGCTCATCATGTCCAGCCTGCTTGACGAAGAGTTTATTGAGAGTGCAGAAAAAATTACACAGCTCCGATTTTCCATTCTTCCTGCCGCGGCGTATGGCCTTGTCAAGACGGATGCTGCCCTTGGTACGGGTTATAAGATTTTACAGGCACCGGATACTATTCATGTCTATTCCGTCATTTATGATGTATTTGGTAACGTGGCTTTTTGTTTGGAATTGCAAAGGAGCAGGGTCATTGCTGCGTTTGGCAGACAGCTTTCACAAAAGAACTTTCTCCTTATGCTTGCCCTGGGTGTTGTTATCGTCATTATTGGCGTTGCGCTTTTGCAGTTTGCCCAACGCCGCTACATATTCGAAGAAATGGCGTATCGCACCGTGCACGACAGCTTGACGGGCCTGCCTAATAAGACACTTTTTGAGGAACGATTACATGAAATTGTTGATGCAGCACAACGAGATATGTTTAACCTTGGAGTGTTGTTTATTAATCTTGACCGGTTCAAGGGCGTCAACGACAGCTATGGATATACTGAGGGTGACCGCCTGCTCTGTGAAACGGCAAAACGCCTGCAAAAATTGGTATCCCACGGTTGTGTAGCCAGAGCTGGCGGTGATTCATTTCTGGTCGCCATTTCGGCAGCAAACAGAAATTTGATTGAAAAGCAAACCAGGAACATTCTGACCGCCATGAATACTCCCTTCTCTGCCAAGGGAAATGCGCTTCACCTGGGTGCGAGCATCGGCGTAACTATCTTTCCCGATGACGGCAAAAACACTGGAACCCTGGTGCACAGGGCAGAACTTGCCATGTGCGACGTCAAGGAAAAGGGCGGAAACAATATCGCCTTTTTCGCAGCACACATGGGAGTTGCGGCATCTCAAAAAATGGAGTTGGAAACCGCGCTCTACAAGGCTGTAGAGGAAGACGCCCTGACAGTGCATTATCAGCCTAAGGTCAACGTGGCCACAACAGATGTAGCCGGTTGCGAAGCCCTGGTGCGCTGGCAGTCCAGCGATGGCAAATGGGTTCCACCGCCTGCTTTTATTCCCTTGGCGGAGGAAAATGGCCTTGTGCAACACATAGACATGTTTGTTTTGCGTAGTGCGTGCCGTCAGGTCAACGCATGGGCCAGGGACGGCAGCGGGGCCGTGCCCATAGCCGTAAATATGTCAGCCCGCAGTATCCTTTCCGACGGCTTTGCTGATAATGTCATACGCATCTTACAAGAAGAAGGGACTCCGCCGTCACTCATTGATGTAGAAATTACCGAAACATGTCTTATGACAGATTTGGCAACAGCCAATGCGGCAATTGCTCGGTTGCACGACGCTGGCATACACATCGCCCTGGACGACTTCGGTACAGGCTATTCCTCCATGCAATACCTGTATTCCATGCCCATTGCCTGCCTGAAGATCGACAAGCGCTTTATTGACGGCATCACAGTCGCCAATGGGAATTCTAAATCTCTGGTCAAAGGCATGCTTGCCTTGGCATCAAACCTCGGCATGGATACAGTTGCTGAAGGTGTTGAAGATCTGCAGCAGCTTTCATTTCTTGCCGCCAACAATTGCAATATCATACAGGGATATCTTTTTTCCAAGCCGCTTAACGGAACAGATTGCGGGCAATTTCTGCGTGACCGTAGAACGCGTATCGTAGCCGTTGCGGGGAATGTGCCGTTGCAGTGAACGTGCGCAGTCTATGCCCCGGCAATGATAATCCTGTTTCTGCCAGCTTCCTTTGCTTTGTAAAGCGCCTGGTCGGAGACTTTGAGCAGGGTGTTTATGTCGCCGCCGGGGGGAATGGATGCGCCGCCAAGGCTGAGAGTGACATGCATGGCCGCGAGTTCTGTATTTTCCCTGACACTTTTTATAATGCGTTGCCCTACAGCAGAAACGGTCTGCACATCAGCTCCGGGCAGGATGGCGATAAATTCGTCGCCGCCGAAACGTCCGGCAATATCAGCGTTACGGATAGCGCTGCGGATGGCGTCAGCTACGTCATGCAGTGTTCTGTCACCAACGTCATGCCCGTATGTATCGTTGATCGTTTTGAACATGTCCACATCGATAAAAAGCAGCCCCAGTGGCTGTTCCTCTTTTTCCCTATGCAACTGTGCGAGGACGTCATCAATATGGCGTCGGTTGGCGAGCTTGGTCAGGAAGTCCTTTTGAGCCTCGCGCGTAGCCTTGCGGTTGAGTTTAAGTAGCTCCCTGTTCATCTTTTTGTTCATCATGAGTACGCTAAACTGCCGGATTGAGAGAATAATGATGAGGAACATCGCCCAGCAGAAGACGAAATTGAACAGTTTATACTGTACAAAAACAACTCCCAGTGCCGTGAACGTAATGATGTACGGCATAAGCATGCGGGCAATTTCAATACCTTTCTCGCGCCGCAGCAATGCAATGCTTGCAGTATGTTTTGCTGTCACATTTTCCTCGGCGGCAGTGATACATGCTGTTCCGAGAAGGCAATACGCCAGTGGCCACATGGGTTCAATCAAGGGAACAATGTCAAAGTCATGAAGTTCGCTGAGCAGGTTGAGCTGGTCGGCGATGAGCATGACGAGAAAGCCTAACAGCATAAGCATGAGGGATGAACGTGAATACCCATCTCTTCCGGCGCTGAAGAAGATAACCATACTCCCAAAAAGTATGCCGAAATCAAAAACGGGATAGGAAATCTGCAGCAGCAGGGCGCCCGACATCTGTGACATGTTGTTAAAAGTGGGGAGAATCAGAAATATGTACATAAGGCCGGCAGCCGCTACCAGTGAGATGACGAGGTCTGCGGAGAAAGCAGAAAGGCTGATGTGTTTGTTCTGCCGTAAGAACACCACTATTCCTGCAATGCAGAATATGGAGTAAGAAACATAGAAAATGTCACAGATGGAAGGCGAACCAGGCGTATCGCCAAGAACATGATCGTAGTAAGACCAAAGCCCTTCACCGAGAAAAGAACAGAATGCCGTCAATGCAAAGCATATCCAAGGCAGCCGATTGGCCTTTTCTAGTGCGTGGATACCCGTTGCGAAAGCACAGAGGGCAATACCTATGCCCACGAGTTCAAGAATGTCTCCGTAGTCGGCCAGTGGCTGCATATCTGCAACCAGAACGGCAGTATAGAGTAGGAAAAACGCAGTCATGACTGCGAGATACCCTTTTTTCCACAATGCAAGTACCATGGTGTGTCTCCAAGACGGTTCCCGGGCATGCGGCGCAGTAGGCACAGATACGCTACGTCTTTAAGATATAGCTACTGCCGTGCGGCAATGCCATTGTGACTATTTCACGCAAGTCGGGAGCGAATGTCAATGGCAGACGTGTTTGTTGATGGCGAACAATGCCTGGAGAGCACAGATGTCTGTTCCTGCAGACAGGTTCTTGTCTGGGATGCGTCGAAAATGCCAGAGAGCACGGCGACGATAGGCAAGTTACATGCACGCCGCCGTGCTTTTAGAGAAACTCACTATAAAGTTTTTTTGTACCCTGCGGCATCAAGGAGGGCATCAACATCAGCCGGATTGTCGGGTTTGATGCGGACAAGCCACCCTTTGTCATAGCAGGAGACATTGACTAACGAGGGTGTGTCCTCCATGTCTGCATTGCAGGCATCGACAGTGCCGTTCACGGGCA